>NZ_JBQSXM010000006.1:0-211070 GCF_052378285.1 Brachybacterium sp. AOP3-A1-3
GAACCCTGGCCAGCCCAGGCCAGCCTCGGTCAGCCTCGGTCAGCCCAGGTCAGCCCAGGTCAGCCCAGGTCAGCCCCGGTCAGCCCCGGCCAGCCCCGGCCAGCCCCGGCCAGCCCCGGCCAGCCCAGGCCAGCCCCGGCCAGCCCCGGCCAGCCCGGGCCGGCCTTGGTCAGCTCTCGACGGGGGTGATCTCGCCGCGGAACATCTTCAGCACCACGAAGTTGTCCGCATAGGGGGCGTTCTCCAGGATCGGGTCGCCCTCCTTCGGGAAGCCCTGCACCCGCACGCCCTCGAGCGCGGGGTTGTTCCCGTAGCGCTCGAAGATCGGGATGATCGGCAGCAGCTCGTTGAACGCCAGCGCCGCCACGGAGACGTTCTTCTTCTGCTCCTCGATGTCCAGACCCTCGCCGGACTCGGCGACGATCTTCTCGAGGTCGACCGTGCCCGCGGAGGTCTTCACGTCCTGCAGCGGGAAGCCGTAGCCCTTGCCGCCCTGGTTCTTCGCGATCGGGATGTTGTGCACGAACAGGTCCGTCACGAAGGAGAAGTGCGGGTGCGGGTGGGCCGACGAGCCCCAGGCCTGCATCGCCATCTCGAAGTCACCCTTGTCGATGTCGATCGGGGCCTGCTTGTCGTCCAGACCGCGAGCCGTGACCGAGATGCCGAAGGCCACGAACTGCTCGGCGAGGTTCTTGCCCGAGGCCGACCAGTCGGCATAGGTCTGCGGGAACTGGATCTCGTACTCTGCGACCTTCCCCTCGGGGGTCTTCCAGGCGTCGCCGTCCTTCTTCCAGCCCGCCTCCTCGAGGAGCGAGGTGGCCTTGTCGAGATCCTGATCGTAGGTGTCGATCTTGCCCTTGACCTCGTCGGTCAGCCACTCGTCGACGAAGTTGTCCGAGAAGCCGACCATGTTGACCACGGCCTTGCCGGACTCCGCGAGCGAGATCTGCCCATTGGTGGCCCGGTCGATCATGTATGCGAAGGCCTTGCGGGTGCGCACATCGGCGAACTCGGGGAACTTGTCCTGGTTGAGGTACAGGGCAGGACCCGAGTACACCGGCGGGCGCAGGATCGTGTAGCCGGCCGACTCGAAGGGCTTCTCCGAGGCGGGGGCGAAGCCGTGCGTCGCATAGTCGACGTCCCCGGACTGCACGAGCGAGGTGATCTCGGTGGTCTCGCCGTTGTAGAGCACGACGCTGTCGAAGGTGACCTTGTCCGCTCCGTAGCCGGTCTTGTTCCGCACCAGCGTCAGCTGCGTGTTGGTGATCGTGTCGTAGTCGAAGTCGTACGGACCGGAGACCACGACGGTGTCGGGCTTGAAGGTCTGGAAGTCGGTGCCGAGCTTCGCGCCGTCGCCCTCGTCCATCGTGCCGCCGGCATCGATGACCGCCTTCGCACGGTCGGCGAACTCGCCGTACTGCGCGGTGGAGACGATGTTGCTCTTGAGCACGTAGCGCTCGAGCACCGCGGGCGGATTCTCGAAGCTCACCACGACGGTCAGGTCATCGGGAGCCTCGAGGCCCTTGATGAACTCCCACGAGGCCGCGCGCTGGATGAACTGGAGGTAGAAGGAGGTGAGATAGTCCTGGGACGTCAGCGCCGAGCCGTCGCTCCAGGTCAGGTCCGGCTTGATCTTCAGCGTGAGGGTGCCGGCATCGATGTCGAGCTCATGCGACTCCGCCAGCAGGTACTCCCACTTCTTGTCCGCCCACAGCCACAGGGCCGACGGCGGGATCAGCAGATCGCGGTACAGGCCGTCACCGATCGTCGCAGTGGGGACGCCCGCGTACGGCTGGGCGGCGAAGTTGAAGTGGCCCTCCGGCGGCGGCAGGTACGGCCAGGCGCCGTGGAATGCGCTGGCGCCGCCGCCCTCGCCTCCGCCGCCGCCACCCTCGGGCTCCGCGGGGGCACAGGCGACCATGCCCGCACCGGCCACGCTGGTCAGTCCGACCGCCTTGAACAGGTCGCGTCGACTCCAGTTCATGCTCATGAGTTCTCCTTGGTTGTGACGACAACGTCGTCGTTGAGGTCGGACATCGCGTCGTCGCGATGCCGTCGTCGGTCTGTGAGGAGTCGTGCGGCCACGGAGCCCACGACGATGCCGAGGCCGAGCACGAGCGCGAGGAGGCTGACGACCCTCTCGCCGGTGCCCGGAGCGGTCAGAGGGATCATGAGGGCCGAGCCGACCCCCACGAAGCACCCGAGGGACAGCAGGGCGCGGGTCGCGGTGTCGATCACGGGACGCCACCCCCGCCGACTGCGCCGCCCGCCGCACGCCCCGGGGCATTCCCCGTGCCGCCCGGAGCGCTCCCCGAGCCACCCGCGGCGCTCCCCGGCGAGCCTCCGCTCGCCGCCCCGACCGGAGACTCCGGCCGGGGGTCCGTCACCACCATGCAGGCGACGTCCTGGACGGTCGCCCCGGGAACGGGCTCGAGCACGGGGACGTTCTCGCGGCAGCGGTCCTGGGCGAGGGGGCAGCGCGGATGGAAGGTGCATCCGCTGGGCAGGTCGGACAGGCTCGGGATCTCGGCGCTGATCAGGCCACCGCCGGACTTCTTCTGTGCGGCCAGCTCGGGATCGGGCTCGGGGACCGCTTCGAGCAGCGCCTTGGTGTACGGGTGCTGCGGGTTGTTGATGACCTGCTGGGTGGGTCCCACCTCGACGATCTTGCCCAGGTACATCACCGCGGTCCGGCCCTCCCACGCGAAGTACTTCGCGAGCGCCAGGTCGTGGGTGATGTAGATGAAGCCGACGCCCTCCTCCTTGCGGAGCTTGGTGAGCATGTTCAGCAGGCTCACGCGGATCGACACGTCGAGCATCGAGGTCGACTCGTCCGCGATCAGCAGCCGCGGCGAGAGGGTGAGCCCGCGGGCGACGGCGACGCGCTGGCGCTGCCCACCGGACATCTGGTGCGGGAACTTCTCGCTGTAGCTGCCCGGCGGGGTGAGGTCCACGGTCGTCAGCAGCTCGTCCACCCGCTCATCGATCGCGGCGGCGCCCCGCGCGAGGCCGTGCTTCTTCAGCGGGATCGCGAGCGTGCTGCGCACGGAACGGATCGGGTTCAGCGAGGCATACGGATCCTGGTGGATGTACTGCACGGCGCGCCGGTACTCGCGGCGCTCCGCCCGGGTCATCGTCGAGAGGTCCTTGCCCTCGTAGCGGACCGTCCCGGAGGTCGGGGAGGCCAGACCCGCGGCGAGCCGGGCTGTGGTGGTCTTCCCGCTGCCGGACTCGCCGACCAGGCACAGCACCTCGCCCGGGCCCACGCTCAGGGACACGTCCGAGACGGCGGGAAGGTCCTTGCCCTTGACGTGGAACACCTGCGAGGCGCCGTCGAGCTCGATGAGCGGGACAGCAGGCTGGGCCGACGCAGGATGCTGGGCCGAGGAATCGGGGGTGGTCTCAGGCACGCGCGATCACCTTCCGTTCGTGGTGGACCTTGTCGTGGTGGATGCAGGCCGCGGCATGGGTCATGTCCTGCGGCCGCTCGGTCAGCGTGATCAGCTCGGGCTCGACGGCCCGGCACTCGTCGGTCGCGAGCTCGCACCGCGGGGCGAAGGCGCAACCGGGAGGCAGGGTCGCGAGCGAGGGCGGGGCACCGGGGATCGAGGCCAGCTCCGGCAGGTCGCCGGTCACCGGCGGCACCGCGTTGATCAGCTTGGACGTGTACGGGTGCTTGGGCGCGGTGAAGATGTCCTGCGTGGAGCCGGTCTCGATGACCTTCCCGGCATACATCGTCACCACCCGGTCGGCGAGCTCGGCGGCGAGCGCGAGGTCGTGCGAGATGAAGATCATCGCGAACTTGAACTCCTCGCGCAGCTCCGCGAGCAGGTCGATCACGGTGCGCTGGGTGAGGATGTCCAGCGCCGTGGTCGGCTCGTCCAGCACCAGCAGGCGCGGGTGCAGGAGCAGCCCGGTGGCGATCAGCGCACGCTGCTTCATGCCGCCGGAGAGCTCGTGCGGGTAGCTGCCCAGCACGCGTCGGGGCTCCAGCCGCACGGAGCGGAGAGCCTCGGCGGAGCGCTCGAGGATCTCCCGTCGGCCGATCCTCCCGTGGGCGTGATCCTTGAGCGTGTCGGCCATCTGCTGGCCGATGGTGAGCACCGGGTTGAAGGCGTTCTGCGCCCCCTGGAACACCATGGCGGCCTCGGACCAGCGCCACCGGCGCAGCTGCGCCTGGCTCATCGTGGTGACCTCGCGCTGCCGGCCGTCCTCGCCGGTGAACTGGACGGATCCGCTGCTGATCTCACCGAGGGTGGGCAGCAGGCGCAGCAGGGCGAGGCCGAGCGTCGTCTTGCCGCTGCCGGATTCGCCGACCAGGGCGAGGGAGCTCTCGGGGTACAGGTCGAAGCTGACCCCGCGCAGCGCCCGCACGCGGGAGTTCTTGCCGGTGCGATAGGCGACCTCGAGGTCGCGCACCGCGAGCACGGGCTCGGGGGCACCGGCAGCGGTCGTGGTCTGCGAGCCGGTCGCGGGATGCGAGCCGGTCGGGGGTGTCGTGGAGTCGGTCATCAGCGGTCCCTCAGTCGGGGGTTGAGGATCTCTTCGAGGGTGCGGGTCAGGAGGATCAGGCCCAGCTGGAGCAGCACGATCATCGTGACCGGGGCGATGATGTACGGCATCGCGTCGGGGTTGAACATCGCGCCCTTGGTCCACGCGTCGTTGATCATGATTCCCCAGTTGCTGCCCTTCTGCGGGGCGAGGCCCAGCAGGTACAGGCCCACCATCGCGTAGATCGCGTTGGTGACCGCGATGATGAAGTTGATCAGGATGTAGCTGGCCATGTTGGGGACGATCTCCCCGAACACGATGCGCACCCAGCCCACGTCGAGCAGCTGCGCCGCCTCGACGAACTCGCGCTCCTTGAGGGAGAGCACCTGGGCGCGGATCGAGCGCATCAGCACCGGCCAGCTCAGGATGCCGATGATCACGGCGAGCAGCGCGGGCGAATCGAGCTTGTAGAACGCGCCGACCACGGCCAGCAGCACGATCTGCGGCACGGTCATCACGACGTCGGTCAGCTGGAGCATGAGCGCATCGAAGCGGCCGCCGAAGTAGCCGGCCAGCGAGCCGATCGCCACGGCGATCACGGTGGTGATCGTCGCCGCGAGGAAGCCGACCATCAGCACGGTGGTGCCGCCGGTGACGAGCAGGTGGAGGGTGTCCTTGCCGCTGCCCTCGAGGCCCAGCCAGTGGCTGCCGCTGGGGGCCTCCCAGGCGCGGGCCGGATCCCCGATGATCTGGGTGCCGAGGATCAGGGGTCCCACCAGGGAGACCAGCAGGATCGCGACCACCAGGCAGAGCCCGATGAAGCCGGACGTGCTGCGGGTGAGCTCGTTGAACAGTCGACGCAGGGGGCTGACCCCGGCGGCCTTGCCGGGGATCGGGATCCCCGGCTCGGTGGTGACGGGCGGTGCCGAGGCGCTCATGCCGCACCTCCTTCGCCGAGCCGGATCCGCGGGTCCAGCGCGGCGTTGATGAGGTCCGCGGCGAGGTTCGCGAGCACGACGGTGATGGTCACGACCAGCAGCACCCCCTGGATGGTCGGATAGTCGCGGGTGTTGATCGACTCGAACAGCAGCAGGCCGATGCCCCGGTACGAGAACGTCTGCTCGACGAAGATCGCGCCGCCGACGATGAAGCCGGCCTGCGTGGCGATCTGGGCGATCAGCGGCAGGAGGGCGTTGCGGCCGACGTAGTTGGTCTGGATGCGGGATTCCTTCAGACCGCGCGCCTTCGCGACGGTCACGTAGTCCTCACCCAGCACCTGGGTGGTCGAGGCCTTCATGATCAGCGCCCAGGTCCCCACGGTGGTGAGGATGTACGTGATCATCGGCAGCGTCGCGTGATAGCCGATGTCGGAGAGGAACCGGAGGGAGAGCTCCGGATCCACCCCCGGGGAGACGTTGCCGCGCATCCGGGTGTAGTCGATGACTCCGAGCTGGACCGCGCCGACGACCACGATGAGGATCGCGAGCAGGTAGTTGGGGATCGCGTGGAAGCCGCTGCCGATGATGGAGACGGCGTGGTCGATGATCCCGCCACGGCGGTACGCCATGATCATGCCCAGGATCAGGCCCACCGTGATGGAGATCAGCAGGGCCAGGCCCACGCTGTAGAGGGTCCACGGGAGGTACTGGGCGATCTTCTCGGTCACCGTGATGCCGGGGGTCTTGATCGACGTGCCCAGGTCGCCCTGCAGCAGGCCGCCCAGGTAGTCGAGGTACTGGCGCCACAGCGGGGTCGCCGGGTCGAAGCGGAAGTAGTTCTGCGCCTCGGCGGCCGCCTGCTCGTAGCTCTTGCCGTACAGGGCGATCTGCTGGTTGACATAGACGTCCACAGGGTTGCCCGGGAGCAGGCGCACCATGAGGAACACGCCGGAGGCGACCACCCAGATCACGAAGACCGAGCGCACCAGGCGCCGCAGGACGAACGAATGGTAGATCCGATGCCCCAGCGGCGCCTTGGGGCGCGCGAGGGGACGAAGCCCCGGCGGGGCCCCCGGCGTCGATACATCAGCGGTCATTGCTCTCCTCGGTCAAGCGACGGTGCTCGATGCGAAACTCTAACCACATTGTGACTGCTCCCACAGAGGGACACGGTCACAATCTGGTATTTCTGCAGGGGGCATTCATAATTCCGTCGCCCAGCCCCTCCCGGGCTCGGAGCGGCGGCTGTGCGCACCGCGGAGCCCCGCCCGTCCGCCGCCACGGCCGCACCACGCGCGCACGCTGCTCGGCCGACGGGCGGCGCGGCGCCGGGCAGGGAGGGAGAGGTCGCTCCTGGTCAGCGAGTTTGTGCAGTGAGTTCGTCCCGAGAGCTCGTTCAGAGTGTGCGTTCAGAGAGTGCGTTCAGAGAGTGCGTTCAGGCGGGATGATCGGCCCGAGTGCTCAGCGACGTGTCCCCTGCGCCAGACGGTGCCGTGGTCCCCGCGCCAGACGGTGCAGCACCGGTACCGCCTGCAGACCCAGGTCCACCTGGTCCAGCGCGAGGTCGAGATCCTGCTGGTCGAACCGCCTGCCGTACTCATCGCGGCTCGCGGCGACGATCCCTGCGGCAGACGGATCGGCGGCCACGAGCGGTGCGGCGGTGCCGTGCACCTCCAGCCGCAGCGTGTTCTCCCCGGGGCGCAGGACGTCGGTGAGGTCGAGCCGATGGGGTGCATCCCAGATGACCCCGGCCTCTCTGCCGTCGACCGAGACCACCGCGATCTCGCGCACGGGCGGTGCCAGGAGCACGCGATAGCTCGCCGCCTGCCGAGTCGAGTTCTCCAGGATCCGGCTCGGACCGAGGTCGAGCACCAGAGCGGAGGCGTCGTCGCACCAGCCGGGCTCCACGACCACCGTGGTCTCGTACGTCCCGGACACCAGCGGCGGCTCGGTCCCCCAGCGGTGCGGGAGTTGGACCTCGACGGGCTCCTCCCCCGAGCCCTCACCCGAGCCCGCCACCAAGCCCTCACCCAGGCCCACTCCCCGGCCGACTCCCCGGCCGACTCTGGGCGTGAACCTCCAGGGACCGTCGAGGCGGAGGGCATCCGGGCGAGCGCTCTCGCGCCCCGCACCCGACGTGCCACGATCCGGATCCGGCACCACCGTCTCGGAGACGACCGCTTCGGAGACGACCGCTTCAGGGACGACCGCTTCGGACACCACTTCCCCGGAGGCCACGAGCACGGTCGCCTCGTAGGGATGCAGCGTCACCGTGGCCACGCCGCCCTGGTGCGTCGTGGTCCCAGCCCCGGGGTTCCGGGGATCCCACTGCTCGCAGCGGGCCCGGCGGATGCGCGGGGTCAGGCCGACCGCGCGCACCTGCGGCCCGGTGTTGGCCACGAAGTAGACGTCCCCGTCGGCCAGCCGTCGATGGACGACGCCGATCTCCCCTCCGCCGCCCTCCAGGGCCATGTCAGGGGCCAGACTCCTCGCGAGCACCTCGGGGAGGCTCGCCGCGTCGGCCGCGATCCCCTCGGGGTAGGCGGGCGAGTCGACGGCGATGACGGTGCCGCCGGCCTCCCGGACCGCGTCGAGCCACGCGCGGGCGGGATGTCGGAGCCGAGTGACCCGCGGCAGCACCACGACGGAGGCGCTGCGCGCCTCGAGCAGGTCGAGCGCCTGGTCGTCGACCAGATCGAGGTCGTAGCCGGCACGCCGGATCGCGGCCGGGATCTCCGGCCCGATGTGGTCGCGGCAGGCTCGCCAGAGGTCGAAGCCCTCGCCGTGGGCGGCGTACAGATCGCTCGTGGGCAGGTAGATCTTCACGTCGGCCACCGGTTTCCCCTGCCGCAGGAGCCAGGAGAGGCGGGTCAGGTAACGGGTCAGCTCGGGCATCGCGGGCCACCAGGGGTTGCGGTCGTCCAGCGCCCCGGCGGCGTAGAACATCCATCCCATCCCGGGCGCCTCGGGCGGGGAGTACGGCCAGCCGTGGCCCACGAACTGGTTGATTCCCAGCAGGAGATGCTCGTGCGCCTCGCCTTTGAGATCCAGCGGGGTGGCGCGGAAGGAGGGCGAGTGCACCCAGGTCCAGATCTCGCTGGAGACCAGGTCACGGCCGTCCAGGTGCGCCGCGGAGGAGGCCCAGCGGGTCTGCGGCAGCCCCGTCCAGCCCCAGCCCTCGCCCTCGATGAGGTCGGCTCCGAGCTGAGAGCTGAGCGTCACCGGAGGCTGGCCGTAGCCCTGGAGGCGGAAGGGGATCCCCCGGTCACGGGCCCACTCGCGGCAGACCGCCACGAAGTTCTCCTCGACGAGCTCGGTGAGGGTGCGGCCCATGTCGATCCGGAAGGCGGCCGATCCGTCCTCGTCGACGTGGAGCCGGTGCAGCAGCGGCAGCGGGTCGTAGCCGCGACGACGCGCGAACTCCTGCGGGAGGTCCGGCGTCCAATCCGCCCCGTACACCTCGAGGCTGTCGCAGAACACGGAGCCGAGCAGCTCGGCGGGGACCGCCTCGAGCAGCGCCCCGCCCACCATGTCGAGGTGATGGCGGGCGGCCTCGGCCGAGTAGTGGTCGAGCACGGGTCCTTCCGCGCCGGCGGAGGCCCGCTTGACCTGCTGGCCGGTCACCCGGGACCAGGCCAGCAGCACCGTGCGAGGTCCGCGGCCGGCCGGGACGTGCAGCACCTCGCCGAGGGGCAGCGGGGTCCAGTCATCCGGCGGGAATCCCTCGCCGACGAACGCGGCGACGAGCTCGTCCCCGGGCCAGGGACTGGTCACCGTCACGTCGAAGGGCTCGGGCGAGATGTCCCGTCGGTCCCAGTGCAGGGTGCGGGAGGCGTGCTCCGGCCCGATGTGGGAGCCGCCGTAGGACCAGCCGCTGGTGAGCGTCACGTCCAGGCGCAGTCCGAGATCACGCGCGGTCTCCGCGGCGTGGCGCACCTGCGCGAGCAGCCCGTCGGAGAGGAACCGCGGCGATCCCTCCCGCAGCGGGTAGACGAAGGCGAGCTCCGCTCCGCCGAGGCCGGCGTCGGCCATCGCGCGCAGCTCGCGATCGATCTCGGCCTCCTCGACGTCAGGGCCGAACCACCACCAGCGCATCAGGGGGCGCGCCGCCGGATCGGGCTCCGTGAACCCTGTCCGGACATCATCGATGGTCGGTCTGGTCATCGTGGTCACCTCTGGGTGTGGTGCGAAGATCCCGGATCCGTCGGAGCAGCGACCTCGGTGCTGCCTCCCGGGCGACTGCAGCTGCGCTGTGACGACTCAGCGGTGCGGCGGCGTCCAGATATGCACGGCATCCTCCCGCGCCCACGACACCCCGAGCTCGCTGAAGGGACGCCCCTCGGCGAGCGCGGCGTGCAGCGTCTGCTCGATGTCCTCGACCACGGGATGCGCGGCGTCCCCCTCACCCTGCCAGTCGACCGCCGCATCGGCGACCGGGGCGGGGTCGGGCGCGGACTGGATCGCCTCGAGCACGGCGCTGAACGCCCCGGTCGAGCTCAGCGGCGAGATCAGCGCGACGCTGCGCTCGCGGACATGGTCGATGAGGTTCTCCAGCAGGTCGAGGCGCTGGTGGGAGAGCTCCGCAGCTCTTCCGTCGGCCCTTCTCTCCGTCTCTCCCCCAGCGCCCCGCGTGCGCCGGGAGGTGTCGTCGGTGTACTGCAGCCGGTGGGTGCCGTCGGTCCCGACGATCTCGACCCACGGCGGACTCTGCGCGGGCGCCGTGGTCGTCAGCGCGCAGACCACCGAGGGGCCCTCCCCCGTGGGGTCGATGCGCAGGAAGGTCGTGTCGTCGGCCTCGATGTCGTGGGCCCGGCGCAGCTCGGTCGTCACCCGCGCGATGTCGGAGACCTCCTGGATCCCGGCGATGACCAGGGCCGCGTGCACGGAATGGGCGAGCGGGTTCGTGGCGACCCCGTCGGCCACCCGTCGGCCGTTCAGGCGGCGCCTGCCTGCCCAGGCCGAGCGGTTGTAGTACGCGCGGTCCCGCTGCCAGGCCCCATACGCTCGCACGGTGTCGACCCGTCCGAGAGCACCGGTCGCGACCTCTTCGCGCAGCACGTCCACGCCCGCCCCGCCGCGCGCTTGGAAGCCGACCTGCACGGAGCGCCCAGCGGCGTCGGCCGCCTCGAGCAGGCTCCAGTGATCTGCGAGAGCCGGCACCGGAGGCTTCTCGAGGTAGACGTCGAGCCCGGCGGCGAGCGCCTCGGTCGCGAGCGGCACATGGGTGTCGATCGGGGTCGCGATGATGACGATCTCGGGCCGGTCCTCGGCGGGCGTCGCGGAGAGCAGATCGGCGAGCGAGCGGTGATGGATCGCGCGCAGCTCCTCGGGCGGCTCTGCCACATCGACGACACCCACCAGGCGGGCGATGCCGGCTCCCTCGAGCCGGGCGAGGGTGCGCAGGTGCACGGCACCGAAGCCGTGCGTGCCGATCAGCGCGATCCGGGCCGGGCCGGTGGGCGTCGTGGTGCTCACGGGACTCGGAGTCATCGGGCGGCCTCCGCGGTGTCGCGGCGCGAGAGGTCCAGGCCCAGGAACTCCCTGACGTCGATCGGCAGACCCGTGGCGAGCGATTCGTTGCCGCAGATGCCCACGCTGATCGCGCGCAGCCCGTCGCGGTGATCGGAGGGTCGTCCCAGCTCGTCCTGCGCGGGGCCCACGAAGACGTCGCGCAGCAGCAGGGCGTCGCCGCCGCCGTGGCCGCCCACGCCCTCGGGGATCGCCACCTCACGGGCGGGCTCGAAGTGCTTCTGCACCACGAGGCGCTCCCCGCGCTCGCGCACCCCGGCGTCGGGCGCGGTCACCGCGACGGCGCTGGGGTCGACGTGGGCATGACCGTCCTCCTCCTCGACGATCACCTCCGCGCGCTCGATCACCTCGAGCTCGGCGCGGCCGGCGGTGCCGTTGATCGCCACCCGGTAGCCCTCCCACGGGCTGTGGGCGCTCAGGGCGTAGGTGAGCACGGGCCCGCCGACGTAGTCGACGATCGCGGTGAGGTTGTCCTCGGTGGTGATCCCGGCGTCGAACACGGAGCGATCGCGCTGGTAGCCGTCGTGCTGCTCGGCGCGGAGGTAGAGCGCCTCGAGGCGTTCGTCGGAGCGCAGGTCCAGCTCGAAGGGATCGTGCGCGCCGTCATGGGTGCCGCGCTCGGGCAGGGGTGCCCGGCCGCGGGCGGCGGCGTTGTCCTGCCCGTAGAAGCGCAGGCCGCCGCGGGCGTAGACCCGCGCGGGGGTGTCGGCGATCCACCAGTTCACGAGGTCGAAGTGGTGCGCGGCCTTGTGGATGAACAGGCCGCCGCTGTTGGTCTTGTCGCGGTGCCAGCGGCGGAAGTAGTCCGCGCCGTGCTGGGTGTCCAGCACCCACTCGAAGGTCACGGAGACCACGTCACCGATCTCGCCGGAGGCGATGACCTGCTTGAGCGCGGTGTTGCGCGGGCTGTAGCGGTAGTTGAAGGTCACCACCACGCTGCGTCCGGTGCGATCGATGGCGTCCTGGATCGCGCGGGCCGACGGGGCGTCGATGGTCAGGGGCTTCTCGACGATGACGTCGGCCCCCGCCTCGAGCGAGCGCACCACGTGCTCAGCGTGGAGGCGGTCCACGCTGGTGACGATCACGCGGTCCACCTTCTGCTCGCGGATGACGTCCTCGAGCTGCTCGGGCCCGGCGAGGACCACCTCGGCGAAGGCCGGGACGCGGTCGCGGTGGAACTCGCGACGGGCCGGATTCACGTCCAGCAGAGCCACCAGCTCGGCGACGTCGGCATGGGGGCCGGCGATCGCGTCGAGGTACAGCTGGGCGCGGTGTCCGGAACCGATCAGGGCATAGCGGGTGGGCATGACTCTCCTGGCTGGGGGTGGTCGAGCGGGTGGAGCGGGGTGCGGTGCCTACTTGATGCCGGTGGTCGCGAAGCCCTTGACGAGGAATCGCTGACCGAACAGGAACACGAGGAACAGCGGGATCAGGGAGACGACCGACATGGCGAACATGGCGCCCCAGTCGGAGGACCCCTGGGTGTCCAGGAACGACTTCAGCGCGAGCGGCACGGTGAAGTTGTCCGGCGTGGTCAGGTAGATGAGGGAGCCGAAGAAGTCGTTCCACATCCACATGAAGGTGAAGATCGTCGTGGTCGCGAGCGCCGGCAGCATGAGCGGCAGGATCACCTGGAAGAAGATCCGGAAGTGGCCGCAGCCGTCGATGCGAGCGGCCTCGTCGAGCTCCCGGGGGATGCCGCGGATGAACTGGACCATGAGGAACACGAAGAAGGCGTCGGTGGCCAGGAACTTCGGCAGGATCAACGGGAGCATCGTGTTCACCCAGCCCGTCTGGCTGAACATGATGTACTGCGGCACGATCACCACGTGGATCGGCAGCATCAGCGTCATGAGCATGATCGCGAAGGCGATGTTGCGGCCCCAGAACTTCAGCCTCGCGAAGGCGTAGGCCGTCAGCGAGCAGGCGATGAGGTTGCCGATCACGCAGCCCAGCACCAGCAGCGTCGAGTTGATCAGGTAGTGCGAGAACGGCTGTGCGAGGGATTCCCAGCCGCGCACGTAGTTCGAGAAGTCCAGGCTGATCGGGAAGATGCCGGGGTTGCGGAAGATCTCGTCGTTGGGTCGCAACGAGGAGACCACCATCCACAGCAGCGGATAGATCATCACGATCGACGCGACGATCATGATCGCGTGGCGCACGCCGCGGCGCACGAGGTGATTGCGGCGGGGGCGGGGCGTCGGCGCCGCGGTGTCGGTGCCCGGGGCCTCGGCGGAGGTCGGTCGGCTCTGCAGATCAGTCATCGTAGAACACCCAGAACTTGGAGACGAAGAAGTTGATGGCGGTGAAGATCGCGACGATGATCAGCAGCAGCCACGCCATCGCGGAGGCATAGCCCATGTCGAACTGGGTGAAGCCCTTCTGGTAGAGGTACAGCGTGTAGAACATCGTGGAGTCCGACGGCCCGCCGGTGCCGCCCGAGACCACGAACGCCTGCGTGAACGACTGGAACGCGTTGATGACCTGCAGCACCACGTTGAAGAAGATGATCGGCGTGAGCAGCGGGATCGTGATCTTGAAGAACTGCGCGACCTTCGAGGCACCGTCGACGGACGCCGCCTCGTAGTACATCTCGGGGATCTGTCGCAGGCCCGCGAGGAAGATGATCATCGGTGAACCGAAGGTCCACACGTGCAGCAGGATGATCGTGCCCAGCGCGGTGTCGGGGTTCGACACCCAGCCCGGCAGATCCGTGAGGCCGAACATCCCGGCGACCTGGTTGATCAGGCCGTTCGCACCGAACATCTGGCGCCACAGGATCGCGATGGCCACCGAGCCGCCCAGCAGGGACGGCAGGTAGAAGATCGAGCGGTAGAACGCCAGACCCTTGATGCCCTGGTTCAGCACCACCGCGAGCAGCAGCGCCATGACCAGCTGCAGCGGGGTCCCCACGAACACGTAGATGAAGGTGACCACCAGCGAGTTGTGCAGGCGGGTGTCGCCGATCATCTCCTTGATGTTGTCGAGTCCTACGAACTCGGGCGGGGCCAGCAGGCTGTAGTCGGTGAACGCGAGCACGAACGACGCGACCATCGGGATCAGCGTGATGCCCAGCAGCCCCACCAGCCACGGCAGCATGAACACCAGCGCCGACTTGTTGTCGGGGTGCTTCTCCTTCGCACCGCCCTTCTTGCGATTCGACACCATCTGTGTCAGTTCGCCGACTGCACTCATCGGTCCCTTCCCTTCATCGTTCCGCCGGAGTTCCCTGCCGGGAGGGGTCTGCTCCCCTCCCGGCAGGGCGCTGCGGCACGGGTTGTCCCAGCGTCGGTCGACTCAGCCAAGCGCGGAGGTGAGGTCGTCGAGCACACGCTGGGCGGCCTCCTCGGGCGTGAGCTTGCCGAAGAGCATGTCCTCGCCGGCGCGGGTGAGGATGTCCTCGAACTGGCCGCCGCCCTGCGGGGTGATCTCCGGGGCGTCGCCGAGCTCGCTCTCGATGGACTCGAGGTAGTCCACGGCCTTCTTGTTGGCCTCGTCGAGGTCCGGGACGATCGCCTCGCGCACCTTCATGTTGCCGGGCACGCCGCGCTCGACCGAGAGGATCTTGCCGGCGTCCGGGGAGTTCACGAGGAAGTCCACGAACGCGACCGCGGCCTCGGGATCCGACGCCTTCGCCGAGACGGCCCAATACATGGATGCCTTGTACCAGAGCTGGGCCGCGGCGGAGGAGCCCTCCATGGACGGCGGGCGCAGCACCACGACGCCCTCGGGGACGAGCCCGTCATGCGCGACGACCTGGTTCGACCAGGCCACCGTCATGGCGACCTTGCCGGTGGCGAACAGCGACTGGTCCATCGCCTGGGCGGCGTCCTCGACCGAGACGCTGGCGTCGGGCCCGGCGCCGCTGTCCTGGATCTTCTGGGACCACTCGAACCAGCTCGTGGCGGTCTTCACGTCGAAGCCGGCGGCGCCGTCCTTGTACTGGTCCTGGCCGGCCTGGCGCACGTACACCTGGAACAGGCCCTGGATGGAGCCCATCTGGGTCATGCCGTAGGTGCCCTTGTCGGTGTTCTCGGAGATCTTCACCGCGGTGTCGATGAGGTCGTCCCAGGTCCAGGTGGTGTCGTCGGGGATGTCGACCCCCGCGTCCTCGAAGACGACCGGGTTGATCAGGAACGCGAAGGCGTTCAGCCCGGCATTGATCGCGGCGAGGCCCACGTCGGGCAGCTCGCCCACCTCGACCGAGCCGGGCACGAAGTCGTCGGTGGTCAGCCCGGCCCCGGCGAGGTCCAGCAGCGCGCCGCGGCCGCCGTACTCGGCCAGGTACTTCTCGTCCATCTGGACGATGTCGGGGAAGTCGCCGCCGGCGGTCTGGGTGGCGAGCTTGTCCCAGTAGCCGCTCCACTCGCCGGGCTCGAGGTTGATGGTGACGGCGTCGTCGACCTCCTTGTAGGCCTCGACGACCTTCTTCGTGTTCTCGTCACGGGTGGGGTTGCCCCACCAGGCGAGGCGGAGCGTCGAGGCGCCGTCCTCGCCGCCTCCTCCCCCGGAGCCGCCGGAGGAGTTGGGACCGCAGGCCGCGAGGCCCGCGAGGCCGGGGACGGCGAGGCCGAGGGCAAGTGCAGAACGTCGAGTGAACATGAGATCTCCTGTGATCTTCGAATACGCATCCAGGGCGCCGTAGCGAGGTCCTCGGGTCGACCACCATGGTCGGCCCGGATCAGGGGCGATGCTCGGGCGGGCCCCGTCGGCCCGGGACCCGGACCGCTGGAATCCTGCCCACTGCGACCCAGCACGCACGACGGCGCGCACCAGGGCACTGCGGCGGTGAAAGGTTTCATTCCTTTCTCCTGGCCACCCGCTCTCCGCCGTCCCGCTCAGGGGGCGGCGGCCGCCAGGCGACTCACCTCAGGAAAGCGCTTGACGACCCGTCTTGTCAACCCGTCGGCGTTACGGCTGAGTCACGGCCCGCTCGCGACCCTCTCGCTGCCGCCCCGTGGACCGGTCGCCATCCTGGCGCAAAATCTACAACGTTGCATGTCGTCGCCGGCGGACTCGCTCGGGACTCATCCGGCGGCCCGCTCGAGGACTCGTCCTGCGACTCTTCCGGTGACTCGCCCGGCGACCCGCCCGGGAACCACGATGCCGGCCCAG
Source organism: Brachybacterium sp. AOP3-A1-3 (assembly GCF_052378285.1). NCBI lineage: Bacteria > Bacillati > Actinomycetota > Actinomycetes > Micrococcales > Dermabacteraceae > Brachybacterium > Brachybacterium sp. AOP3-A1-3. The sequence continues at coordinate 16,074 of NZ_JBQSXM010000006.1, forward strand.
CGCCACCGTCGACGCCCTCCGTGCCGCCTGCGGTGCGGAATCCCTTGTCCGCTCCACGAACGGCCGGTTACTGTGACCGCACTGCTTGCCCTGAAACGACTCAGCGCGTCGAGGTCCCCCATGGACGTGGGCCCGACCGCCGGAGCCCTGCCGGAAGGATCGACGATGATCACCCGCCGACGCACCCTCGGACTGCTCGCCGCCGGAACCCTGCCCGTCCTCGCCGCCTGCGGCCCCAACGCCGCCGGCGGCTCAGGAGGCTCCGGCGGATCGGGCGGGGACGGCAGCGCCGTCCGGATCTACTGGTGGGGAGGCGACCTGCGCAACGGGCTCACCCGCGACGCGCTGGACCTGTTCACGCAGGCCCACGCCGAGATCTCCGTCAGCCCTGAGTACAGCGAGTGGACGGGGTACTGGGACAAGCTCGCCACCCAGTTCGCCGGCGGCGACGCCCCGGACGTGCTGCAGATGGACGAGGCCTACATCGACTCCTACGGCACCCGGAACTCGCTGCTCGACCTCGAGACGGTCTCCGATCTGCTGGACCTCAGTGCGATGGACGAGGCCGTGCTGGACACCGGGCGTCTGGCCGACGGCACGCTCGTCGGCGCACCGCTGGGCGTCGGGATCTTCTCCGTCGGCGTGAACCCGGAGATCCTCGAGCAGGCCGGCCTCGACATGCCGGACGACACCTCGTGGACCTGGGACGACTTCGCCGAGATCACCGGCGCAGTGAGCGACTGGGCGAAAGAGGCCGACGAGGACATCATCGGCTTCGACTTCTTCGGCACCAGCGCTGCCGAGCTCGGCGCCTGGGCCCGCCAGAGCGGCGAGCAGCTGTTCCCCCGCGAGGACGAGACGCTGGTCAGCAAGGACACCATCGTCGCCTACCTCGAGTACGCCCTGGCTCTCGTCGAGTCCGGAGCTGTCGTCGGCCCCTCGGAGCAGATCGAGGACTTCGCCGCCGGCGTGGAGCAGGGCCGGTTCGGGACCAGCCGTGCCGCTTTCCATCTCCAGTTCCACACCCAGGTGCAGACCTTCCAGAAGTCCACCGGAGCGCCCCTGCAGCTGCTGCGCCTGCCCGCCCGGACCAGCGGTGATCCGCAGATGGTCAACAAGGCCTCGATGTACTGGTCGATCGCCGCGGGCTCGAAGGCCGTGGACTCCGCCGCCACGCTCGTGAACTTCCTCCTGCGTGATCCGGAGGCCGCGAAGATCCTCAAGATCGAACGCGGCGTGACCTCGTTCCCCGAGCTGCAGGACGAGATCGCGACCGTGCTCGATGACGACGAGATGGTCTCGCTCGACTTCGCCCGCGACATGCAGGCCGAGGTGGTGCGGCCGCCGCTGGTCACCCCCGCTTCCGGCGTCGGATTCGGCGACGAGCTCTCCCGGCTCGGCGAGGAGTCCCTGTTCGGGAACCGGCCCCCGGCCGATGTCGCCGGCGAGATCCTGAGCGTCCTGGAGGGTATGCAGCCCGAGGGTTGAGCACACGTGCCCCGCGCTTCGACGGAGGTCGTGACATGAGTGCGGTCGGGACGTGAGTCGTGCCGTCACGTGGGTGCGGCGACCGCGCCGTGAGTCGTGCCGCCACGCTGGTGCGACCGCGCCGTGACCGAGGTGCAGGCCTGCTGCCGGGCTCGGCCCCATGCCGACCTTTCCTCCACAGCGGGTGGTTATCCACCATCGTGACTCGCCGGTTCCCTCGGCCGTGGGTCCCGCGAATCATGGTGGGCATGAACGATTTCGCGGAGAACACCGAGGCAGCGGAGGGCGATCCCGCCCAGCAGCTGCTCGATGCGCTTCGCGCGGAGGGGCCGACGGCGCTCGCCGAGCTCCTGGGTGACCAAGGATTCCTCCTGGTCGAGCTGGCCACCGAGCCCGGTGGCCTCTTCTCGCCGGCGCCCGGCTCCTCGGGACAGTACTCCGCCGTGATCCGACGCCTGCAGGAGCAGCGCTCCGCGATGGACGCCCTGGAGACGCGGTGCATGGTCGCCCTGGCGGATGCGCTGCGGGACGAGGACCGTGCCGCCGCGCAGGCCGATGCCGCGTACGAGCCGGAGGCCGTCGAGCCGGAGGAGGACACGGACCGGCGTGCGGACCGCGCTGCAGCGCGCGACGTCTCGATGAGCACCCGTCGCTCCCCGGACCTGGCCAGCAGGACGCTCGCCTCCGCGCGACGCCTCGTGGAGTCGATGCCGACGATGCTTCGAGCCCTGGCCACGGGCCGGCTCAGCGAGAGCGCCGTCCGGGCCATGGCCGCCTCGGTCGCGCCGCTGGCACCTGCCCAGCGCGAACAGGTCGATGCCCTGCTCGGGACCCGCCTCGCCGCACTCGACGGGTGCGGAACCGAGGAGTGGAAGGGTGCGGTGGCTGCAGCGATCGCAGCGTCCGATGCAGAGGGCGAGAGCCGTCGGCACGAGCATGCCCGGGGAACTCGCAGCGTGACCGTGCGCCGTGGCGAGCACGGGATGGCGGTGGTCTCGGCGCGCCTGCCCGCCCTGGACGCGATGAAGATCCGCAAGCGCCTCTCCCTGGAGGCCGAGCGGCTCCGGGCGAGCGGCGACCGGCGCGGCCATCAGCAGATCCAGGCGGATTCGTTCATCGCGTCCCTCCTCGGCGCAGAGGACGGCATGGACCGCACCGACCTCGATATCGGCGTGATCATCACGGACCGGGCGCTGCTGCATCCGGGACAGGGCGAGCTCGCCCACGTCGAGGGCTACGGCCCCGTGCCCGTCGAAGCACTGCGTCACGAGCTCTCCGGGCCCTTGCGCGAGCTCGCTCAGGATCGTTCGCCGGCCGTCCCGACCGGCGGCCCGGGAACGCAGAATGCTGCCGCGGGACCCACCGACCTCGACCCTGTAGCGGTGGAGACCCGCGGGCTGGACGACGCGCTCGGGGCCGACGCCCCCGCGGTCAGGCTCGCCCTCCGCAGGCTCTACACGCATCCCACCACCGGTGAGCTCGTCGCGGTCGACTCCGTGGCGCGTGAGTTCCCCCGCGCGTTGGCCAGATTCATCCGCTGGCGCGACGTGACGTGCCGGGGCCCGTTCTGCAACGCCCCGATCCGGCACAGCGACCACATCCGGCCCTACGCGGCCGGCGGCCACACCTGCTTGGACAACGGGCAGGGGCTCTGCGCCTTCTGCAACGACAAGGAACAGCAGACCACCTCCGTCGAGCTCTCCACCGAGAGCCCCGGCCATCAGGTGACCTGGACCAGCCGGGGAGGCACCGTGAGGACTACCGGGCCCACAGCCCTCACGGGGCCTCGGATCGAGCCACCACCTGAGCTCACGAGTTCATCGGACACACCACCTCCGCGGGGTGAGCAGGCTCAGCGTGCCGTCGAGGGGAACCTCGGCGAGGGAGGCGGGCCCCGCAGCACCGACGGCACCGTCGACCGTCCCGACTGATCTCGCGCTGTCCAGCTGCCCGCGCAGCACCCACCTCATGCGACCCATCGCCATGCACTGTTCACCATCCCGCCATTCCTGGCGGTTAGCGTCGCGCTCATCCGGCGGAAGGAGGCGGCCGTGGACATCACCGCGTGGGCCATCGGCCTCATGGAGCTCCTCGGCGGGCCGGGCACGGCACTGGTCATCGCCGCCGAGGCCATCTTCCCGCCGATCCCCGGGGAGATCCTGCTGCCCTTCGCCGGAGTCGCCGCGGCGTCGGACGGACAGAACGTGCTGGTCCCGCTGACGTGGACGACCGCCGGGTCGGTGATCGGTGGCCTCGGGGTGTATGCCGTCGGCCGAGGACTCGGACTTCGCCGCACCAGGGCGGTCATCGCCCGCCTCCCGCTGCTGGAGCAGGGCGACGTCGACGCGGCTCTGCGATTCTTCGACCGCTGGGGATTCCCTGCCGTCGTGATCGCCCGCTTCGTGCCGATGGTGCGCACCTTCATCTCGATCCCAGCGGGCATCGAGAGGATGCACGTCGGCCTGTTCGCCCTGGCCACAGGGCTCGGGTCGGGAATCTGGAATGCCGTCTTCGTGATCGCCGGATATGCCTTCGGCCAGGCCGGCGGGGACACCCTGGAAAGCTTCGTGCGGGTCTACTCCGTCGCCGTTGCCGGGGCAGGACTGCTTGCTGCGGTAGGCCTCATCGCCCGCCGACGCCGGGCCCGACGCGGGTCTCCCGACACGGACCCCCACCCAGCACCTACGCTCGAGGGATGAACAGCGATTCGGTCACCGGGGAGCCGCCGGGCCGGTCCGATCACGGTGAGCCGACGGGAACATCCGGGGCCCGGGGCCCGACCGACCCTGCACGTGCGCTGGGCACCCGAGGCCGCGCCGACCGGGCGGCAGACACCGGCCCGACGGCAGAGATCGACCCGACGGCAGAGATCGACCCGGCGGAGGACGCCGGTGCAGCTGCGGACGCCGGTGCAGCTGCGGACATCGGCCCGGCGGCGGACGTCGGCCGCTGGTTCTCGACCGCAGCCCCTGTCGCGGGATCCACCGGTCGGCGACGAGGACCGCGCCTGCCCGCCTGGGGTCCCATGGAGAGCAGCGATTACGGCCTGCAGAGCCCGTCCGACGATGTCGACGCCGCCCGCGACCTGCTGCGCGGACGCCCGGTCGCGGTGCTGACCGGCGCGGGGATGTCCACCGGCTCCGGGCTGCCCGACTACCGAGGCCGCGACGCCGTGCCCCGCTCCCCCATGACCTACCAGGAATTCATGGGGCATGACCTGGCCAGACGCCGCTATTGGGCACGCTCCACCGTCGGCTGGGAGCAGTTCAACCGTGCCCGCCCGGGCCACGCCCATCTGCTGCTCGCCCGACTCGGCCACACCCTGTTCTCCACCCCCGCGGTGATCACCCAGAACGTCGACGGACTGCACCATGCCGCCGGCTCCTCCCCGGTGCTCGACCTCCACGGTCGACTGGACCGGGTGCGCTGTCAGAGCTGCGACGCCCTCTCCTCCCGCGCGGCGCTGCACTCGCGGATGCTCTCGATGAACCCTGAGCTCGCGGCACGGCTGCCCGATCTCGCGGCCGACGCCGCCCAGGCGCCCGACGGGGACGCCGAGGTGGATCGCACCAGCTCTTTCCGCTATCCGCCGTGCCCTCTGTGCGGAGGGATCCTCAAACCCGACGTGGTGTTCTTCGGGGAATCGGCACGCCCCGAAGTGGTGGCCGCCGCCTTCACCGCTCTCGACCAGGCGGAGGCGCTGCTGGTGCTCGGCTCGAGCCTCACCGTGCAGTCCGGACTGCGGTTCGTGCGCGCCGCCGGCAAGCAGGGCACACCGGTCGTGATCCTCAACGACGGACCCACGCGCGCCGACCCCGACGCGACCATGCGCCTGCACGGCCGGCTCGAGGACGTGCTCGAACGCTGGAATGCTGGAACGCCCAGCGCCGAACGACCCCGCACGAACGTCCCGGGCAGGCGGCGGCATGCAAGATATCCCGACTGACCTGCACTGGTCCGCTGCGCTGCGCTGACGTGCACTGCTCCGCTGCACTCCACTGGTCCGCCGAGCGTCAGCCCGCGGCACCCACCAGCACGGTGGCCAGCGCGTGCAGCTCCGCGGAGTCGACGCTGCGGAACTCCAGCACAGGATCGTCCGCTCCCGGATCGAGGGCCTCCATGACGAGCACCTCGTCGCCGGTCGCATACACGCTCGCCTGGCTCACTCCGCCGTCCGCCGTGGTGACGATCGTGAACACGGTCAGCGCGCGCGTGGCGGCGAGCCGCTGCGCGAGCGGGCTCGCCGCGAGCTCGGAGGCACGAACCTGGATCGGCTCCCCGCCGTCGGCGGCGACCCCGGCAGGGTCCACGACAGCCAGCAGACGGGCATTGACCTGCGCTGCACGCAAGGACGTGAAGCGGTGGATGCCGAGCGGGGTGACCTCCTCCTCGAGCACTCCACCCTGATGCACGTAATAGTGGAGCCGCTGCACCTCGGGACCCTGCGCGGTCTGCACGGTGCGCTCGGCGGTGGTGAACAGGGTCGCGGTGCGCCGCAGCACCAGACAGCCGGCGATCATCGGCTCCGCTGTCCACTGCTGGCGTCCGATGCTCGGCTCGATCCCCCCGCTCACCTGACCGGCGGCGATCAGCGACCGCAGCCCCACCCCGGCGGCGAATCGGCGCTGATCAGCGTGCTCGTCGAGCCACGGGGTCGCCGTGAACTGCGCTCGCGCGTAGCCGTCCAGCGCCGCGAGCTGCTCATCGCTCAGGGCGACCAGCATCTCCGGATCGCTCTCTCCCGCACGGTCCAGCACGTCCGCGGCAGCGGCGGCGTCGGCCGCGGAATAGGCGATGGGGGCCTCGGGGTCGCTCGAGCCGAGGCCGGCAGGGAGGTCAGGGACCGCCCCGGGCCCCGCGGGATCGGATGCTCCCGACGGGCCTGCTCGGGAAGGTTCGGGCTGGTCGGCGGGGGTCTGGCTCATACCTCGACACTATCGGCCAGGCACCCGCTTCCGGTGTGGGCCGAGGGACCGCACGACCTGGCGGACTGACGTCGGCTGTCGCCCCGCGGCCGCAGGGCCGACAATGGAAGGGCCGACAATGGAAAGGCCAGCCAGAGAGAGGCCGGCAAGGGAAGTGCACCTCCGCCCCGTGTGAAGGAGACGATCACCGATGACCGCTGACCCCGTGCTGCTCGACCTCAACGCCGATCTCGGGGAGGGCTTCGGTGACTGGTCGATGGGGGATGACGCCGCCATGCTCGACGTCGTGACCACGGCGAACATCGCCTGCGGCGGGCATGCCGGGGACCCCGGCACGATGCGTTCGGCCCTGCGCGGCGCGGCCGCCCGGGGCGTCGCGGTCACGGCGCACGTCGCCTATCCGGACCTGCAGGGCTTCGGCCGACGCTTCCTCGACATCTCCCCGACCGAGCTCACGGATCTCGTGATCGTGCAGGTGGGCGGCTTGCAGGCGATGGCGCGGGCCGAGGGGACCACGGTGCGCGGGGTGAAGCCGCACGGGGCGCTGTACAACGCCCTGGCCCACCACGACGCGCAGGCCGCCGCCGTGGTGCAGGCCCTGCGGGAGCTCGGCGGGGAGCTGTCGCTGCTCGCCGCTCCCGGGGCGGCCGTCCTCGCGCCGGCACGCACGGCCGGGATCAACGTGGTGCTCGAAGGATTCGCCGACCGGGCGTACCTCTCCGACGGGACGCTCCTGCCGCGCAGTCGCCCGGGCTCCGTGCTCACCGACACGAACGCCGTCGTCGACCAGGCGCTGGAGATCGCGACCGGGCGCCGCGTGCGCGCTGACGACGGGACCTGGGTCGGTCTTCCGGTCCGCTCCCTGTGCCTGCATGGGGACACCCCCGGCGCGGTGGAGCTCGCCCGCGCTGTCCGCAACGGGCTGGCGGGGGCCGGCGTGCAGCTCGAGGCGGCTCTGTGACCAGCAGCCGTGAGAGTTCCGTCGCTCCTGAGCTGCTGGGCCCACCGTCGGCAGTGCACCGGGCCGGGGAGGTCTCGGTGCTGGCCGAGTACCCCGACACGCGTGCCGTGCTCGCCGCGGCCGCCGCTCTGCGAGCCCTCGCGCCACCGCACCTGGTGGACCTCGTCCCCGCAGAACGCACGCTGCTGCTGGTCGGCGCCGCGCCGCGCGATCGCCACGAGCTCACCGACCTGCTGAGCGCCCTCCCCGCAGCGACCGAGGAACAGGCCGCCGGCGCGGAGCACACCCTCGCCGTGGTCTACGACGGGGCGGACCTCGCCGAGGTGGCCGACCTGCTCTCGATGAGCACCGACGCCCTGATCACCGCGCATACCGGGGCGCTGTGGACCGTGGCCTTCGGTGGATTCGCCCCGGGGTTCCCGTACCTGGTCGCCGAGGAGTCGGGCACCGCAGAGCCGGTAGCTGAGGAGTCAGGCGCTGGGGAGTCGGGCGCTGAGTATCCGGTCGCTGGGGAGTCGGGCGCCGACGGACGCCCTGCCGACGGCCCGCCCTGGGACGTTCCGCGCCGCGGAGAGCCGCGCACCTCCGTTCCCGCGGGCGCCGTCGGTCTGGCCGCCCGGTACTGCGGCATCTATCCCCGGCCCTCCCCGGGCGGGTGGCAGCTGATCGGGCGCACCGACGCCGAGCTGTTCGACCCGGACCGCACGCCGCCCGCGCTGCTCCTCCCCGGATCACGGGTGCGCTTCGTCGCCCGTCGACCGTCCGCGCGGGCCGCCGTCACGGCTCCCACACCAACCACGTCCTCTACGACGTCCACCTCCTCCACGTCCTCCACGTCCTCCACGACGACCAGAGCATCTGTCCTGGCCAGGGCGAGGTCAGGGGTCGCAGCGGCACCTCGTCGGCTGGGCCGTCGTCGTGATGCCGCAGCGACGCTCCCGCCATCCGGCGACCCGGCGCTCGAGGTGCTCTCTCCCGGGCCGCAGCTGCTGCTGCAGGATGCCGGACGGCACGGCCACGGGGCGATCGGGGTGAGCCCGTCGGGGGCTTTCGATCGGGGAGCGCTGGCCCGGGCCGACGCCGCGGTCGGCAATCGGACCCATGCGACCGCCCTGGAGGCACTGCTGGGGCCGGTGCGGCTGCGCGCCCTCGCCCCGACCGTCCTGGCGGTCGCCGGCGGGGCGGGAGAGATCACCGTGCGCCGGGCGGATCCCGAGGGCACAGCGCTCGAGCTCGACGCCGGCCAGGGTCTGGATCGCGCGATCGCCCTGGATCCCGGCGACGTCCTGACGCTGGGTGTTCCGCTGCAGGGTCTGCGCCGCCTCGTCGCGGTGCGCGGAGGGATCTGCGGCGTGCAACGGGCGTCCGACGCGGCGGTGCACCCTGCCGGAACTGATCACGCTGCCGGAACCGCCGACCACGAGCCGCAGACCTCGGACTCCCTGTTCCTCGGCTCCCTCTCGCACGACACGCTCTCGGGGCTCGGACCGGCGCCGCTGCGCACGGGCGACGTGCTGATCGTCGGCCGCGAGCAGGGGCTCGATGCCGTACCGGATGCCGTTCCCCGGATCGATGAGGACGGCCCGGTCGACGATGCAGCCGACGCTGCGGCCGACGACGCGACCACCCGTGGGGACGACGGCGGGGCAGGATCTCCCAGCCGCCACCTGCTCGAGATCCCGATGCACACCGGACCTCGCGACGACCTCCTCGGTCGCGGCGTGCTCGACGCCCTGCTCCGAGCGGAGTGGACGGTGCGCTCGGACTCGGACCGGGTGGGCGTGCGGATGGACGGTCCGCCGCTGCCGGTCCCCGAGGGAACGGGGTCGCTGCCCAGCGAGGCGATGGTGCCCGGCGCGATCCAGGTCCCCCCGTCGGGCCTGCCGGTCGTGTTCGGCCCGGACCACCCCACCACGGGCGGGTATCCCGTGGTCGCCGTCGTGACCCGCGCGGGGTTGGACCGACTGGCCCAGGCGGCACCCGGCACCTCGGTGCGCTTCACGCCGGCAGCAGGATCCGCCCGCTGACGGACTGCCCCTGCCCCGAAGGCGCCGATGGTGCCACGATGGGGTCATGCCCCGACTGCTCCCGGACCCCGCCTACTTCGCCTCCCTGCCCACGGTGATCAGCTCCGGTGCGGTGATCCTGCGCGACGAGGACGGCCGCTTCGTGGTCGAGAAGCCGAACTACCGCGACCACTGGCTGCTGCCCGGCGGCGGCGTCGACCCCGGCGAGGACCCCCGTCTCTGCGCGCAGCGCGAGGTCGCCGAGGAGCTCGGCCTGGACGTCGAGGTGGGCCGTGTGCTCGCGATCGACTGGATGCCCTCGAGCGCCGTGCGGAGCGCCCCGATGGGCGTGCACTTCGTGTTCGACGCCGGAATGATCCCGCGCGCCCAGCTCGAAGCGACGGTGATCCCGCAGGTCGAGGAGCTCGACGACTGGGCCCTGATCGACGAGGCCGACGCGGACATCCTCTCCTCCTGGGGCGGCGCCCGGGCCCGACGCGCGCTCGCCGTGCTGCGCGGCGAGGCGCTGCCCGATCTGACGGCGCACGACCACCGCTGACGCCCCGCCGACAGCACCCGGTGCCGGCACCGGCACCGGCACCGGCACCGGCCAGGCTCCTGCGCCTGCTCCGGCTGCGGCTCCGGCTCCGGCGCAGACGCGCACTCGCGACCGGCCCGGCCCCCGTCGGGCGCGACCGTGCGTCATGATGTCCCCCGGACCTTCCTGCCCCTCCCGGAGATGACGATGACCCCTGCCCCCGCTTCACCCGACGAGTCCCCCGCGGACCTGGGCAGCACTCTGACCAGGTCGCAGCGCCTGGATCGGCTGCCCTTCACCCGCAAGCACGGGAAGCTGCTGGGCGCCTCCGGCATCGGCTGGGCGCTGGACGCGATGGACGTCGGCCTGATCTCCTTCGTGATCGCCGCGCTCAGCGTCCACTGGGGGATCTCCAAGGGCGACGGCTCCCTGATCGCCTCGGCGGGCTTCGCCGGTATGGCGATCGGCGCGAGCGTGGGCGGTCTGCTCGCCGACCGGATCGGCCGACGCAGCGTCTTCGCCCTCACCCTGCTGGTCTACGGCCTCGCCACGGGCGCCTCGGCGCTCGCCATGGGCGTCGGAGCCCTCATCGCGCTGCGCTTCGTGGTGGGCCTGGGGCTCGGCGCGGAGCTGCCGGTCGCCTCGACCCTGATGAGCGAGTTCGCCCCCGCCCGGATCCGCGGTCGCGTGATCGTGTGGCTCGAGGCGTTCTGGGCGCTGGGCTGGATCCTCGCCGCCGTGATCGGCACCTTCGTGGCCGCTTCGGGGCCGACGGGATGGCGCTGGGCACTCGCGGTGGGTCTCGTCCCCGCGGCGTATTCGCTGGTGGTGCGGTGGGGAATGCCCGAGTCGGTGCGATTCCTGGAGCAGAAGGGGCGTCACGACGAGGCCGAGAGCGTGGTGCGCAGCTTCGAGGAGTCGGCCGGGCTGGATGCCGGGGCAGCGTCCGCCGACAGCTCGGCGCACACGGCCGGCGAGTCAGCGCACGCGGCCGACGGGTCGGGACACACTGCCGGCGCGTCGGAGGATCCCGCGGCACGCGCAGCCGCCACGGTCAGCGCCGCTGCACCGTCGGCCGTGGGCGAGGTCCCGGCGGCGGACACGGTGCGCACCGGAGGAATCTGGTCGACGGCTCTGCGTGCCCGCACCGCCGGGCTGTGGGCGGTGTGGTTCTGCATCAACCTGGCCTACTACGGCGCCTTCATCTGGATCCCGACGCTGCTCGTGGAGCGCGGATTCTCCCTCACCCAGTCGTTCACCTTCACGCTGATCATCACGCTGGCCCAGATCCCCGGCTATGCGATGGCCGCATGGCTGATCGAGGTGCTCGGCAGGCGATGGACGCTCACCGTGTTCCTCGCCGGCTCCGCCGTGGCCGCCACCTGCTACGGCCTGGCCGATTCGGAGGCGACGATCATCGCCGCCGGCTGCGCGCTGAGCTTCTTCAACCTCGGAGCCTGGGGGGCGTTGTACGCGATCGGGCCGGAGCTGTACCCGACGGCGGTGCGCGGCACCGGCACCGGCGCGGCGGCGGCCTTCGGCCGGATCGCCTCGATGCTCGCGCCCTTCCTGGTGCCGGTGCTGGTCGTGGCCGGCGGGCAGGTGCTGGCCTTCGTGGCCTTCGCGATCGCCTTCGCCCTCGCCGCGGCGGCCGCGTTCACCCTGCCCGAGCAGCGCGGACGCGCCCTCGCGGAATAGTGGAGTAGCGGAACAGCGGAACAGCGGAACAGCGGAACAGCGGAACAGCGTGACCTGACCACGCCCGGGACGTGCCGAGGAGCGCGCCCCGCAGAGCGACGGAGCGTCGTGTCGAGAAAGGTGCCAGTCGGCTGGCACCTTTCTCGACGTGACGTCGGCGGGCCGTCGGCGCTGGGCCGTCGGAGCCGCCGCTACGACGCCGGTCAGGCCTGGTCGAGGGACCCGTCGTAGGCGCAGATCGCGTCGACCTTCGCGGCAGAGGAGGACTCCGGGTCGAACTCGAGGTCCAGCCACACCTTGACCAGCTCCTTCGCGAGCTCCAGCCCGATCACGCGCTCGCCCATGCACAGCACCTGCGCATTGTTCGAGAGCACCGAGCGCTGCACCGAGTACAGATCGTGCGCGGTCACGGCGCGGATACCGGAGACCTTGTTGGCCGCGATCGCGACGCCGAGGCCCGTGCCGCAGACCAGCAGCGCTCGGTCCGCCACACCGGCGGCGATCTTCTCCGCGGCCTCGACGGCGACGTTCGGGTAGTACGTGCCGTCCTCACGGCCGGTGACGCCGACATCGACGACCGAGTCGACGCGGGGATCGCTCTCGAGAAGCTCCTTCAGCGCGCTCTTGTGGCCGTACCCGGCATTGTCGGATCCGGTGATGATCTTCCAGCCCATGACTGCTCCTTCGTAGTGGTCGTGACGTCGTGGTGGTCGTGTCGACGGGGTGTTCATGTCGACGGGGTGTTCGGGTCGTCGGGGTGTTCAGAGTGTTCGTAGCGGGATCGGCGCTGGCGGCCAGCGCTCAGCTGCTCAGCTGCTCCCCGAGGAGGGTCACGATCTTCGAGAAGGAGATCGCGCCCGGGTCCGGGGTGCCCACGGACTTGTCACCGTGGTTGCGGGCCCGGCCCATGGTGGCGGCGATGTCCGCCGTGGCCTCGGCGGCGGCGGTGGCCTTCTCGGCCGCCGCGACGACCGCGTCGGCCGCAGAACCTGCCGCATCCTTCGCGTCGGCGAGGGCTTCCCGGAAGGGCACCGCGGCGTCGACCATCGTCTTGTCGCCGGGCTTCGCACGGCCCAGCCGCTCGACGGCCTCGACGGCCTGCACGAGACCGGTGAGGAGCTGCTCGTCGCTCACGGGCTCCTCGTCGGCGAAGGCGCTGCCGAGGCTGGTCAGGGCCGCGCCCCACAGCGCACCGGACGTGCCGCCGGCCTCGGCGGACCAGGACGCCCCGGCCTGCACGAGCACGGTGCGTGCCCCGGCGCCGGACTCGGTGACGCGCTGCGCGGTGGCCTGCGCGGCGCGGATGCCGAGCACCATGCCCTGGCCGTGGTCGCCATCGCCGGCGACCGCGTCCATCCGGCCCAGCTCCGGCTCGAGCTCACCCAGCAGGGCCTCGACCTCGCCGAGGATCGCGGTGATCCGCTCGGCGCTGCCGCGGGACCCCTCGGAGGCCTCGGGGATCGGGTCCTCGCCGGGGGTGTACAGCTCCCCGCGCTCCTCCCCCAGGTCGCCGCCCACCGTGCCGCCGCGACGGAAGGCGGGGGTGTCGGCCGGGGCCAGCCAGTGCTGCTCGAGCTCCTCGTCCAGGCGCATCACGGTGAGCGAGAGCCCGGCCATGTCGAGGCTGGTCACGTGCTCGCCGACTTCCGGTCGCACCAGCGTGAGGCCGGCGTCGGCGAGGAGCGCCGAGGCATGCTTCCACACCACGAACATCTCCTCGTACTTCACGGTGCCCAAGCCGTTGAGGACCACGGCGACACGGTCGGAGTCCAACTCGGGGGTCTCCTTCAGCACGCCGTCCACGAGCACCTTCGCGAGCTCCGCGGCCGACGGCATGTCCACCTCGTCGATCCCGGGCTCGCCGTGGATGCCCAGGCCGATGGCCATCTTCCCCTCGGGGACGTGGAACAGCGCATCGTCGGCGCCGGGCAGCGTACAGCCGTCGAACGCGACCCCGAGGGACCGCGTGGCGTCGTTCGCCTTCCAGGCCAGGCGCTCGGCCTCCTCGAGGTCCGCGCCGGCCTGGATCGCGGCGCCGGCGATCTTGAACACCGTGAGGTCGCCGGCGATGCCGCGGCGGTCGCGGTGGTCCCCCTTCGCCCCGGAGGCCACGTCGTCGCTGACCGCGACGATGCGCACATCGATGCCCTCGGCGCGCAGCTTCTCCGCGGCGACGCCGAAGTGGAGCACGTCGCCCGCGTAGTGGCCGAAGCCGAGGATCACTCCCCCGCCGTTCTCGGCGTTCTTCGCCACCGAGTAGACCTGGTCGGAGGACGGCGAGGAGAAGATGTTGCCGCAGGGGGCGCCGTGCGCGAAGCCCGGGCCCACCCAGCCGGCGAAGGCCGGGTAGTGCCCGGAGCCGCCGCCGACCACGAGCGCCGGCTGGCCCTTCACGGTGGCGTTCTTGCGCACCACACCACCGTGGACCTGCAGCAGCTCCTCGGGGTGGGCGGCCACGAGGCCCTCGACGGCGTCGGCGGGGAAGGACTTCGGATCATCGAAGAGGTAGGTCATCGGAGTCTCTTTCGGTCGGAGGCGGGGACGGACGGGGGCTGGATCAGGACGCCGCGGTGCTCGCGTCGGCCTCATCCTGCACCTGCTCGCCGTGCAGGCGGGGCTGGTGCACCTTGAAGAAGAAGGTCATCGTGAAGGCGCAGGCGTACAGCAGGATGAAGGCCCAGACCACGCCGACGTTCCCGGCGAGCGGACGCACGATCGCGACCACGGCGGAGCCGAGGAAGGTCGCGCCGCCCGCAGCCGTCGTGTACATCGCCATCGCGGCGCCGGTGTGCTTCGGGGCGATCGCGGGCATGATCGCGCCCAGCGGCACGAAGCCGGCGAGCAGGATGCCGAAGACGGTGCCCGCGGCGACGGAGACCACGAAGCCCCAGTCGGAGCCGGCCGGGACCATGTGCGGCACGTACCACCACAGCAGCAGGCCGATGGCGGAGCCGACGATGCCGAACCAGCGCACCGTCTTCGTCCAGCCCCACTTGTCGCCGAGCGTGCCGAAGGCAGCGTTGAACAGGATGTTCCCGGCGTACACGATCGCGGTCATGACCAGCCACTGCGACTGGCTCCAGCCGAGGCCGCCGTCGTCGATCGACCCGGCGATGACGTTGGGCAGGATGATGAACATGCCGAACTCGGGGGCGGTGTTGATCAACCGGGTCAGGAAGCCCATCGCGATGCGCTTGTTGGTGAAGGTCAGGCGCAGGCCGGAGAGGATCACGCCCGCGGAGGACTCGCCCTGGGGCGCCAGGCGCATGGAGCCGTGCTTCTCGCGCACCCCGAACCAGGCGATGAGGAAGCCGGCCACGACCACTGCCGTGGAGGCAGCCATCGCCCCGGTCTGCCCGGTGTGGCCGCCGCCGAAGCCGCCGATCAGGAAGACGGCGACGATCGAGCCCAGGGTTGGGAAGCCGCCGGTGAACATGACGTAGAACCAGCCGACGCCGGCGCCGTTGCGCTCCTTGTCGATCACGGCGTTGATCCATACCAGGAACGCGAAGGCGAACAGGGGGAACCCGAAGCCGCGCAGGAAGTAGGAGATCGCGATGAGCGGCACCGACTCGAGCTGGAGGGAGCCGAGGAAGGCGAGCTGGAACACGACCCACACAGCCACGCCCAGGGCCATCACGCGGCGCGGGCCGATGAGGTCGGAGAGGGCCCCGGCGAGGTAGGAGCCGATGAGCACTGCGAGGCTGTAGGCGGTGATGATCTTCGCCGCGAGGTCGATCTTGTCGTCGCCGCCGCCGAAGGCCTGCGCGATGTGCGGGGAGACGAAGTTCGACTCGATGCCGTTGCCGGTCATGAACACGAGCACGCCGAGGAAGCCCCAGCGCAGCACGTGGGGGATGCCGAGGCGGTCCAGGAAGGTCTCCCGACCGCCTGTTCCACCGATCGGACCGGCTGCCTGCGTCGCCGAACTCATACAGGACACTCCTTCGTGTGGGCGCGGCCGGATCCCCGACCTTCGAACGCGACCCCGGGCTCGGCGAAGCGGGCCGAGGATCGGCACGACCATAGGCCGAATCCAGAACATACGTCAAGCACAAATGTGCCACTGGGAACCGACGTGCATCATCGGTGGGGCGATGACGATCAGGCGCCGCACGCGCCTCGCGGCGCGGCGGCGCCCGGCCTCACTCGGTGTAGGTGAACGGCGCGGTCATCTTGTCCACGTTGTCCTCGGTCACGAGGATGCAGTCCAGCGCCTGCTTCTCGGTCTCCGGCTCGGTGCCGTTGCGCAGCAGGTCATCGGCCATCTCGATGACCAGCTCCGCGAACGTCGCGACCGGCTGCAGCACCGTGTAGGCGAGCTCGCCGTTCTTGATCGCCTCGATGGCGTCCGGCGAGCCGTCGAAGCCGCCGACGATGATCCCCTCGAGCGCCCCGGCCTCCTTGAAGGCCGCGATCGCTCCCAGCGCCATCTCGTCGTTGCCCGAGATCAGGCCGGTGATATCGGGGTTGGCCTGGAGCAGCGACTGGGCCTTGTCATGCCCCTTGGTGCGGTCCCAGTCCGCAACCTCCTCGCCGACCTTCTCCAGATCCGGGTACTGGCTGATCGTGGTGGTGAAGCCGTTGGAACGGGTCTGGGCGTTGTTGTCCGAGGGCAGTCCGAACAGCTCGACGTACTGACCCTTCTCCCCCATCTGCTTCACCCACTCCTGGGCGCCGAGGGCGGCACCCTGGGCGTTGTTGGAGACCAGCTGCGCCTTGACGAGGCCGGCCTCGTTGATCTCCGCGTTGATGAGGAAGACGGGGATCTCGGCCTGGATGGCCTTCTTGATGGTGCCGATCGAGCCGTCGGCGTTCGCGGGGTCCATGATCAGGGCCACGGACTTGTTGGAGATCGCGGTGTCGACCAGGGTGTTCTCGGTGTTGGTGTCGCCCTTGTGGGCGCCGATGGTGGTCGTGTAGCCGAGCTCCTCGGCCTTCGCCGCGGCGACGTCGCCCTCGATCTTCCAGTACGGGTTCGAGGGGTCGTTGACGATGATCGTGATCAGACCGCCGTCCGTGCCCCCGCCGCCTCCATCGCTGCCGCCGTCGGACGACCCGCCGCCGGAGCCTCCTCCGGCGTCGTCAGAGCTTCCGGAGCACGCTGCGAGACCGGCCGCTGCGGCCCCGATGCCGAGTGCGGAGAGGAAATGCCTGCGTTCCATGATGTGTTCCTTTCAGGGCGACGTCTCCCGATCGGGAGGCGTCGGAGCTCGTGCGCGAGATGCGGCGAGCCGGATGGATGGAGAGGAGTGAGCGGGTGGAGAGAAGCGAGCGGGTGGAGAGGACTGAGTGGATGGAGAAGACTGGGTGGATGGAGAGCTGGGTCGAGGGGTCGGAGGTTGGATCAGTCGGTCGGTGGTGACCCCCGGCGCGGAGGCTCGGTCGACGAGGGTTCGGTCGACGAGGGTTCGGTCGACGGGGTTTCAGTCGACGAGGGCTCAGCCAGCGGGGGATCGGACGGGGAGCGCTGGGGCGAGGAGTTCTGCGCCGACGGGGATTCCGGCGAGGCGCCCGTGTCCGTCCCGGGCTTCCGTCGGGCCCTGCGCTTCGAGCCGCCGGGGCGGCCGTACTGCAGGGTGTTCAGCAGCACCGCGACCACGATGACCGCGCCCACGAAGACCGTCTGCCAGTAGGCGGAGACGCCGATGAGCACGAGCCCGTCGGAGAGGAAGCCGATCACGAAGGCGCCGAGCAGGGTGCCGCGCACCGTGCCGCGACCTCCCGAGAGCGCGGCGCCGCCGATCACCACGCCGGCGATGGCGGTCAGCTCATAGGTGTTGCCGGCGGTCGGGCTCGCGCTGGTCAGGGTCGAGGCGAGGATGATCCCCGCGACCGCCGAGCACAGCCCGGAGATGACATACACCCACACGGTCACCGTGCGCACGGGCACCCCGGAGAGCTGCGCGGCGCGCTCGTTGCCGCCGGTCGCGTACAGCCACCGACCGAAGGTGGTGCGACCCAGCACCACGGCGATGACCAGGGCGATCACCGCCATGATGAGCACGCCGGCGGGGATCCCGAGGATGCGGTTGAAGCCGAGCCATTCGAAGCCGGTGTTGCCCAGCCCCTCCTCGCCCGAGAGGTCGTTGATCGTGCGTCCGTTGGTCATCAGCAGCGCGAAGCCGCGCACCACGTAGAGCATGCCCAGGGTCGCCACGAAGGGCGCCACCTTGAACTTCGCCACGAGCACGCCGTTGAGCAGTCCCAGCGCCCCGCCGAGCACGATCGCGATGAGCACGGCCGCCGGGACGCTGGGGTACAGCGTCACCCCGAACATGCTCAGCGGCACGCCGCGCAGCAGGAAGCCGCCGATCACGGCGGTGAAGCCGAGGATCGAGCCGACGGACAGGTCGATGCCGCCCGTGAGCACCACGAGCAGCTGCCCCAGGGACAGCAGCGCGAAGATCGCCACGTGCGAGGACATGATCAGCAGGTTGTTGACCGTGAGGAAGTTCGGGGACAGCAGCGAGAAGATGACGATGATCAGCGCGAGGGCCAGGAAGGCCCGGCTCTCGATGAGGACCTTGGAGATGTCGAGCGAGGAGCGCTCCCGCGTCGAGGAGCCAGATGTCGACGAGCCCCGCTTCGAGCTGTCGGGCGTCGGACTGTCGGGGGTCGGGCTGTCGGGCATCCGGGGCGCGTCGCCTGCGGCGGTGGAGGTCATGAGGCGTATCCGTTCAGGGAGCAGGGTCAGGAGGAGACGACTTCGCCGGAGGCGGCCATGACGTCGGCCTTCTCGGCGTCGGGCCCGAACTCGGCGGAGATGCGGCCGCGGTGCAGCACGACGATGCGATGGGCGATGCCGAAGCACTCCTCGATCTCGGAGGTGGAGAACACGACGGCCAGCCCTTCGCGGGCACGGTCCGCGAGCAGGCCGAAGACTTCGGACTTGGCGCCGATGTCGATGCCGCGGCTGGGCTCGTCCAGCAGCATCACGCCGGGCCGGGTCGCGAGGATCTTGCCGATGACGACCTTCTGCTGGTTGCCGCCGGAGAGCGACCCGATGCTGACGTCGGGCCCGGGCGCCTTCACGGTGACGTCGTGGATCAACCCTGTGGCCAGGGACGTCTCCGCACGACGCGAGGTCAAGCCGCGACGCAGGAACTGCGTGATGCTCGCCAGGGTGAGGTTCTGGCCGACGGTCATCGTCGGCACCAATCCGTCGCGCTGACGGTCCTCGGGGACCAGGCCGATGCCCATCGCGAGGCGATCGCGGATCGATTCGGTGCCGAGCTCCTCGCCGCGGAACAGGATCCGGCCCCCGGCGATCTCCCCGCGACCGGCGACGGCCTCGAGCAGCTCCGTGCGACCGGCCCCCATGAGGCCGTAGACGCAGACGATCTCACCCTCGCGGACCTCGAGGGACAGCTGATCCACGACCGCGCGCTCAGGATTCTCGGGGTCCAGCACCGTGAGCTCCTGGATCTCCAGCACCGGTTCCCCGAAGTCGTAGCCCTGCGGGGCGGTGCCGAGGTCGAAGTTCTCGCCGACCATGTGCCGCACGATCCAGTCCAGGTCGATCTCCTCGCGTCGGCCGCGGGCGGTCATGGAGCCGTCCCGCAGCACCACCGCATGGTCGGTGACCCGCAGAGCCTCTTCGAGGTGGTGCGAGATGTAGACCAGGGAGACGCCACGGGAGGTGAGGTCCTCGATGATCTCGAACAGGATCTCGACCTCGCGGGCGGCGAGGGCCGACGTCGGCTCGTCCATGATGAGGATGCGGGCGTCGATCGACAGGGCGCGCGCGATCTCGATGATCTGCTGCTGGCCCACCCGCAGGTCCCCGACCATCGTGGAGGGGTCCACGTCCAGGTGCATCTCCGCCAGGAGCGCGGCGGTCTGCCGGGTCTCCTCGGCGAAGTCCACTCCCCCGTTTCTGGTGATCTCGCGGCCCAGGAAGATGTTGTCGCGCACCGAGAGGTTCGGGGCGAGGCTCAGCTCCTGATGGATGATCGCGATGCCGTGGTCGCGCGCGTCGTTCGTGGTGGCGAAGGTGACCGGCTCGCCCTCGAGGACGATCTGCCCCGAGGTGGGCTGCTCCACGCCGGAGAGGATCTTCATGAGCGTCGATTTCCCGGCGCCGTTCTCCCCGAACAAGGTGGTGACCTCGCCGCGATGGATCTCGAAGTTCACGCCCTTCAGCGCCCGGGTGCCGCCGTAGGTCTTCACGATGTCACGGGCCTCCAGCACCCTGTCGCCACGGGTACTGTCCTCCGGTGCGACGGACCCGGTCGCGGTGCTCATGCCACCTCCAGGGAGACGGGGGTGACGAGCCAGCCCTCGGGGTTGATGGCGGTGAAGGCACCGGTCACGGTGACCGTCTTCCCGCTCAGCGTGCTCGGATCGACCGGATCCAGGACCTGCTTCTTCATCTCCTCATTGAGGGCGGCGCCGGCGTCCTGGAACTCGATCTGGTTCGTGAACTGGCCGAAGCCGTAGTTCCCGGTGGCGTCGCGGAGCTCGGTGCCGTTGATGGCCGGGCCGGTCTGGATCCGCACGGTGACGTTCTTCGGCATGCCCTCGATGGCGACGTCGTAGATACCGGCCTGCCCCTCCCCGACCGTGCCGGTGAAGGTGGTGCTGTACACGGTGTTGCCGGCCGCCTCGACGCCATGGTCCGCGGCGGCAGCCTTCGGGTCCGCGGCGATCGCCGCGGCCAGCTCCGTCGCGGGGACCGCCTGCTCGGTGACCTGCTTCTGCACCGTCGGGAACTCCTGCGCTCCGAAGGTGGCCTTGTCGAACGCGGCGGGCCCGGCGACCTCCTCCTGCCCGTCGGGCACCACCTTGGTGCCCAGGACCACGACGAGAAGGGCGAGCACCGTGAGCGCGGCGGCGATCCACCGGCCCAGATGCCTCTTCGGCGGGCGCGCCGGGCGGGGGCGGCTCCCGTGCTCGGCGACTGCTGCTGTGCTCATGGAGAGCCTTCCTCTGGAGGGGCCCGGCGGGCCGTCTGCTGCGGGCGGCGACGGGACCGGGGGCAGACCACGCGGTGGCCTGGATGGGAGGCGCGGGCCCGCCCTCGTCGGCGGGCCGTGTGCGGCGGGATGGCGAGCTCGGCGTCGAACTCACCGGACGTCCGTGGTGCTGATCGACAGCTGGTGATCCGGAGCGACTGCGGTCCGGAACGCCCAGCGGGATGAAGTGGTCCGGAACGACTGCGATCCGGAACGACTAGGGGTGAGGTGGTCCGGAACGGCTGCGGTCCGGAAGGCTCGTAGGTGGGGTGGGCAGCGGCTGATCGCCGGGACCCCGTGGCCGGAGCGTCAGGCGGGACGCTCCGACCACGACGTCGGCGTCGGCGGCCGCGGAGCCGTCGGCACCGCGGCCGGACGGGTCAGGTTCCGGGGAGGATCGAGACCTTGATCGAGGCGCCGGCGGAGTCGGCGACGGTGTCGAGGGCCTTCTGGACGTCCTTCAGGCCGAACTGGTGGGTGCAGATCTCGTCGAGCGGCAGCACGCCGGACTCGATGATCTTGATGGCGGCGGGCCAGCAGTGCGGGCCGAGGTGGGCGCCGAGCACGTCGAGCTCCTTGTCGTCGGAGATGATCGACCAGTCCACCGACACGTTCTCCTTGAACACCGAGTACTCGACGTAGCGGCCCAGCTTGCGCAGCAGGTTCAGTCCCTGCGAGACCGCACTGGGGTGGCCGGTGCACTCGATGTACACGTCCGCCCCATAACCGCCGGTCAGGGCGCGGATCTCCTCGTAGACATCGACCTTCGAGGGGTTCAGGGTGAGGTCCGCTCCGCACTTCTTCGCGAGCTCGAGCTTGTGCTCGTCGAAGTCGAGGGCGATGACCATCTTGGGGGTCTTGTGCGAGGCACCGATGATCGCGCCGAGGCCGATCGGACCGGCGCCGGCGACGACCACGACGTCGTCGAAGGTGAGCTGCGCGCGCTCGACGGCGTGCAGCGAGCAGCTCAGGGGCTCGGCGAACGCGGCGTGGTGCGGCGGGATCTCGGGGGAGATCGTGTGGGCGCGGGCGAGCGAGGGCACGATCATGTACTCGGCCATGCCGCCGTCGTAGTGCTTGAAGCCGAACATGTCGTGCGGGCCGCACATCCAGTACCAGCCGCGCTTGCAGTACATGCACTCCTCGCAGGGCACGATCTGCTCGACGACGATCCGGTCCCCGAGCTTCACGCCATGCAGTGCGAGCGCCTCGTCGGACCCGGTGACGACCAGGCCGGTGATCTCGTGGCCGGGGGTGATGCCGGGCTCGACCCAGCGCTCACGGTTCTCGTCGCCCCAGAACTTGGCGGCACCGGCGTATGCCTTCAGGTCGCTCGCGCAGACGCCGACGGCCTCGACCCGGATCAGCAGCTCATCGGCGGCGGGGGTGGGCACGTCCTTGTCCTCGAGGCGGTAGTCCTCGGGCGCGTGCATCACCACGGCCTGCATGGTCTTGGGGACATCGGTCATCTCGACACTTCTCCTTCACTACGTTCAGGCTCACTGCGCGGCACCGGCGGCCGCCGTCCACGGATCCGCTCGGGGGGCCTGGCCGGCCCGGGCCGCAGAAGCCGGTCACCTGTGAGCCTAGGCACAGGACGCACATTCGTCAAGCACAAATGTTCGACCGTGATGTCGGCACGTGGCGTGCGCAGAGGCGGGGGCAGAGGCAGAGGCAGGCACTGTGGCAGGCATGGGGGCGGACACCAGGACAGACGGCGGGCGCCGATCCGCCCAGACCTGCTCAGTCCCGTTCCGTCCTGCTCAGCCCCCGTTCCGTCCCGCCCAGTCCCGCTCAGCCCTGTTCGGACTCCGTGTCGGCGAGAACAGCTTCGGCCGTCGGCGCGTCCGTGATCAGCGTGGTGAACAGCGCGGCCTTCGCCCCGGCCCGGATCGACAGGGCCTTGCCGCGCCCGGCGGCGAGCGCGATCGAGGTGGGGATGGCGCGCAGGACGTCCGCCGAGGGTCGCACCAGACGGTCCGAGCCGGGGTAGACGAGGGTGTTCCCGTCGGCGTCGTAGAAGTGCAGGCACACGTCCCCGACCGCGTCGCGCAGGGACGGGTCGTCGCGCGGGACCACGGACGTCAGGGACTCACGGCTCGAATACGGCGCACCGATGCCGGAGACCAGCACGGAGGCCCGAGCCCACAGGTCGGTGATCCCCACGAAGCTCGGATCGGCCTGCAACGAGCGCCACAGACTGGGGCTGGGCAGGGCCGGGGCGAAGATGAAGCGGGGGTCGCCGCCGGTGCGGTCGGCGAGGTTCCGCACGATCTCGTTGGTCTGGAAGACCGGATCGGACTCCTGCTGGCCGCCGACGGTGGGAGCGATGATCACGCCGCGCAGCTCGGGCATGCCGGGCATCCGGCTCACGGCGCGCGTGGTCGTCCCCGAGGAGAGGAGCAGCACGTCACGGCGGCGCAGCTCGAGCCGACGCAGCTCCTCCCCCAGCAGGTCGCCGATGCCGCGGAACTCCCGCTCGCGCTGGTCACCGGGGGCGATGCGCACCCGATCGATGCCCAGAAGGTCTCGCAGCCGCTGCTCCAGATCGGTGACATCGGGGCCGGAGACGTCGAGGACCTCGAAGCGCACCATCCCGATGCGTCGAGCCTCGGTGAGCAGCTTGCTGACCGTGGGACGGGAGACTCCGAGCCGATCGGCGACCTCCGCCTGGCGCAGATTGTCGAGGTAGTACGCGGACGCCGCGCGGTGCAGGAGCTGCGGGTCCATGGTCGAGTCGAGCATGCCCGCTCCTTTCGTCGTCGGTCCGTCCCCGACCCCGGTGTCGAGGCACGGATGTGCCCGGGTCACATATGTTCTGGCTGCCGATCCTATCGACGTCGGAGCCGGGCGCACCGACGTCGAGCAGATCGGGCCCCCTCCCGGGTGGCGATCCGGGCCCGGGCACGGCCCGGGGCCACGGCGCCGGAGCGACGCATATCGGGGCGCGGTCAGTGGCAGTATGGAGCAGGCCCATCGGCGGATCCGACCGGGCCATCACGCCGAGGCGGCGACGAAAGGGCTGGTCGATGACGAAGTACGAGGAGGCTGTGCTCGGCGTCGATATCGGCACGTCCAGCGCCAAGGGGGTGCTGGTCGCGCTCGACGGGACGATCCTGCGCACGGCGACCCGGGAGCACGTCGTCGAGCGTCCCGCGCCCGGCCATGTCGAGATGGACGCCCGCGTGTGGTGGGAGGAGTTCGTCGGGATCTCCGCCGAGCTCACCGCCGGCACAGATGTTCGCGTCACCGGGATCGGCGTGTCGGGGATGGGCCCGTGCGTGGTGCTGGCCGACGACACCGGGGAGCCCGTGCGCCCCGCGATCCTCTACGGGGTCGACACCCGGGCCGAGCGCCAGATCCAAGAGCTGACCGACCGCTTCGGCGAGGACGAGATCCTCTCCCGCAGCGGGTGCGTGCTCTCCTCCCAGGCCGCCGGCCCGAAGATCCGGTGGGTCGCCGATCATGAGCCCGACGTCTTCTCCCGGGCGACGCACCTGTTCATGCCGTCGTCCTTTCTCGGCTTCCGCCTCACCGGCGAGTACGCGCTCGATCACGCGAGCGCCAGCATGGTCACGCCGCTCTACGACACGAGCACCCTGGACTGGCACCAGCCCTGGGCCGAGGAGGTCGCACCGGGGCTGGAGCTGCCGCCGCTGGCCTGGTCCGGCGATATCACCGGCACCGTGACGGCCGCCGCGGCCCAGGAGCTCAGCGGCATCGAGGCGGGCACGCCCGTGGTCGCCGGCAGCACCGACGCCTGGGCCGAGGCGATCAGCGTGGGCGCCACCTCGCCCGGGGACGTCATGCTCATGTACGGCACCACGACGTTCCTGGTCGCGATCACCGCCGAGCCGGCCCCGAGCCGCGCGATGTGGGTGACCTCCGGGACCACACCGGGCACCTTCACCCTGTCCGGCGGGATGGCGAGCTCCGGGGCGATCACCGGGTGGTTGCGCGACCTGACCGGAGGGGCCGGCTTCGCGGACCTGGTGCGCGAAGCGGCCGCGAGCGGCGTCGGGGCGAATGGCCTGCTCATGCTCCCCTACTTCGCCGGAGAACGCTCCCCGATGCACGACCCGTCGGCCCGCGGCGTGATCGCCGGGCTGACCCTCTCCCACGCCCGCGGCGATCTGTATCGGGCCGCCCTCGAGGCCGCCGCGTACGGCGTCCGCCACCACCTCGAGGAGCTGCGCGCGGCGGGCGTGCGCATCGAGCGCATGGTCGCCGTGGGCGGCGGCACCCAGAACGAGCTGTGGCCGCAGATCGTCTCCGACGTCACGGGCCTCGCCCAGGAGATCCCGCGCCGCACCGTCGGCGCCTCGTACGGCACCTCGATGCTCGCCGCCCGCGCGGTCCACGGCCGCGACACCGAGGCCTGGAATGCGATCGATCGCGTCTGCGTGCCGGCACCTGACGCCGGGGCGCGCTATGACGAGCTGTACCGGATGTACCGCGAGCTCTACCCCGCGACCCGCGACATCGCCCACTCCCTCGCGAGCATGCAGCGCGAGGGCTGATCAGCACGGCACGCACAGGCCATCGATCGGAGCATCCATGCACGAGCCCACCCTGCCGTCCCTCACCGCGCCGCCCCTGACCGCGCAGCGCCCGGTCCCGCTGCACCAGCCGTTCGTCCACGACCTCGCCGGGGTCTTCCGTGCCCCGGTGCAGGCCTGGTCCCGGCCTGATGGCGCCATGCGCGGAGCAGGCGCGGAAGGCATCTACCTCGGGGACACCCGGGTGGTCTCCGACCTGCGCTGCGATGCCCGGGCGGCCGATCTCTCCCCGCTGGGCGTGCAGGTGCGGACGGCTGACGAGATCGTCCATCGTGATGTCGTCTCCACAGCCGATGGGGCGGGCGATCCGCTGCTGATCCTCGAACGCACCCGCACGGCGGACACCGACGGGTTCCGGGAGCAGCTGCGCCTGGTCTCGGACGATGACCGCCCGCGCCGCGTGGTGCTCCGCCTCGCGCTGATCACGGACGGGATGTCGATGTCCGCGGTGAAGGACCACCGACTCGCGCTCGCCCAGGAGGATGAGCGCCCGGCCGTGAGCGTCGAGGCCGACACGGCCCAGTGGGAGATCGGGACCGAAGGCGGCCGCGCGCGGCTGACCGTAGGTGAGGGCGCGGGCACGGGCACGGGCACAAGCGCGGGCACGAGCGCGACGTCACGCGGGCCCGACGAGGGCCTCTCGGCCGACGGCGCCCTCGCGGCCGATAGCGCTCTCGCGGCCGACGGCCCCATCGTGACCTGGACCGTTGCGCTCGAGGCACCGGCTCGCGGGGAGGCCTGCGCTTCGTGGCGCCTGGACCTGGAGGATCCGTCGGTCCCCTTCGAGGCTGCCGACGAGCCGTGGGCCGCCGCGACGTCGACCGGAGCCACCGCCTCGTGCACGACCGCCAGCCCGCTCGAGCCCGCCAGCCCGCTCGAGCCCACCAGCCCGCTCGAGCCCACCAGCACCGAGTCCCGCGCCGTCGACCGCTTGCTGCGCAGGTCCCTGTCGGACCTGGACGCCTTGCGGCTGCAGGTGCCGGGCGAGCCGTGCCAGACCTTCTTCGCCGCCGGCGCTCCATGGTTCTTCACCTTGTTCGGCCGCGACTCTCTGATCACCGCGTCACTCGCCCTGCCGGTGGACCGCGCCATCGCCGAAGGCACCCTGCGCACCCTGGCACGCCGACAGGGGACGGTCGTCGACGTGGAGACCGCGCAGCAGCCCGGGAAGATCCTCCACGAGGTTCGCGCCCAGGGCATGGACATGGTCGAGACCTATCTGCCGCCGGTCTACTACGGGACGATCGACGCCACCCCGCTGTGGATCGAGCTGCTGCACGACGCACGGCGCGCAGGACTGGACGACGCGACCTTCGGCGAGCTGCGACCTGCCCTGGAGGCGGCGTCGCTCTGGCTGCTCGAGCACGCCGACGCCGACGGGGACGGCCTGCTGGAATACCTCGACGACTCCGGGCACGGCCTGGCCAATCAGGGGTGGAAGGACTCCGGGGACTCGATCCGTTTCGCCGACGACTCCGTCGCCACCGGAGCGATCGCCCCGGCCGAGGTGCAGGGCTATGCCTATGCTGCGGCCCGGCACGCCGCAGACATGCTCGAGGGGTCGTCGGGCCTGCTCGAGGCGCCGTCGGGCCTGCTCGAGGCGTCGGTATCCCGCGCCGCCCTCCCCGACCGCCTCCGCACCTGGGCCGACCGCCTGCACGCACGCTTCCACGGGACGTTCTGGTGCGAGGACGAGCTGGGGCCCTTCGTCGCGCTCGCCCTGGACGGCGAGAAGCGCCCGGTCACCGGGGTCGCCTCGAACATGGGCCATCTGCTGGGCACCGGGATCCTCGACGCGTCGCAGGAGCGTCTCGTGGTGGACCGTCTGCTGCATCCGAGCCTGTTCTCCGGCTTCGGGATCCGTACCCTGTCCACGACCAACAGCGGCTATGGGCCGCTGCGGTACCACGGGGGCAGCGTGTGGACCCACGACACCGGGTTCATCCTGCGCGGCCTGCTCCGCTCCGGGTTCGAGGCGGAGGCGCAGATCGTGGCCAGGGGACTGCTCCGTGCGGCAGACGGCCTCGACCAGCGCCTGCCCGAGCTGTTCGGCGGCAGGAGCAGCGACGACGTCGACCCGCCGCTCCCCTATCCGTCCTCGTGCCGGCCCCAGGCCTGGGCGGCCGCGAGCGCCGTCCCCGTGGCGCAGGCCCTCGGGGTGCTGCCGCGCTGAGCACCGGGACGCCCGTCGACTCGGGCCCGCTGGCCGTCCCCCGTCGGCCCGAGCCCGCCGGCCGTCCCCCGTCGGCCGGATCCCGCGGGTCCTCTCCCCTGGGCACACGCCACCAGCTGCACCCCGTACGGTGGGCCGCACCGCAGTTCCGAGTGAATGGAGCCCTCATGCACGCCGACCGCCTCACCGACTCGATCTGCTATCACGCCGAGGGCCCGTACTGGTCCGACACCTGGGGCGGGCTGCGCTGGGTCGACATGCTCGCCGGCGACCTCATGCACCTCACGGCCGACGGCACGGTGCAGCGCATCTCCACGCCCAGCCCGGTGGTGGCCTGCGTGCGCCCCGCCTCGAGCGGCGGCGCGGTGCTCGCCCTCGAGAAGGGTTTCGGCCTCGAGGATCCCGACGGGTCGATCAGCCTGCTCCCGCCGCTGTGGGACGAGGACGTGCGGATGAACGAGGGGGCGATCGCGCCCGACGGCTCGTTCCTGTGCGGGTCGATGGCCTATGACGGCCACACCGGCGGCGCCGCCATGTGGCGCCTGCTGCCCGACGGCACGACCCACCGCGAGTTCGGCGATCTCACCATCTCCAACGGGCTCGCCTTCTCCGCCGACGGCACACTCGCGTACTACGTCGACACCCCGACGAACCGCGTCGACCTGTTCGACTGGTCCGACGCGGAGGGCCTGACCAATCGTCGCCCGTTCGCCGACCTCGCCGACCAGAACGGCTCCCCCGACGGGCTCACGCTCGACGCGGAGGGCAACGTGTGGGTCGCGATGCACGGCGGGAGCCAGGTGCTGGGTCTCGACGCTCGCGGCGCGGTCGCCTCCCGGATCGAGGTCCCCGCGCGACAGGTCACCGCCTGCACCTTCGGCGGCGAGGACCTCAGCACCCTGTTCATCACCACCAGCCGGGAGAACCTCTCCGACGGGGAGGATCCGCAGGCCGGGTCGCTGTTCTCGGTCCGACCCGGCGTCGCGGGCCCCACGGGCGAGCGGCTGTTCGCCGCCTGATCCGGAGCCCTGCCCTGCCCTGCCCTGAGGCGAGAAGCAGGCGAGATCCGGTACCCGCGCCACGAGACGGCGCCCGCCCGACAGTCCTTCGTCGGGCGGGCGCCGTCTCGATCAGGCGTTCCGAACGGGTCAGACAGCCGGTCCGGAACCGGTCGCGCCGGAGCCGGCAGGCTCCGCGTCGGCCGAATGATCGATGAACTCGCCGGTCTTGAGGGAGCCGAGCATCTCGTCGAACTCCTCCATCGCCTTCGCCGGCGGCTGGGGCGTGATCATGCTGATCACGATCGCCAGGACGAGGCAGACCAGGAAGCCCGGGACGATCTCGTAGAGGTGCTGATCACCGAACAGGCCCCAGGCGACGTCGGGCGTGAACTGGCCCCAGATGAAGACGACCGCCGCGCCGGAGACCATGCCCACGGCAGCGCCGATCATGGTGAGTCGGCGCCAGAACAGCGACAGCAGCACGATCGGGCCGAAGGCCGCACCGAATCCGGCCCACGCGAAGCCGACCAGGCCCAGCACGGAGCTGTCCGGGTTCAGAGCCAGGATCAGCGCGATCACCGAGACGGCGAGCACGCCGATGCGGCCGCCCCACAGGGCGCTCTTGGCGCTGAGCTTGATGCCGATGCCGCCCAGGAGGTCCTCGATCAGCGCGGAGCTGGAGACGATCAGCTGCGAGGAGATCGTGGACATGATCGCCGCCAGCACGGCCGCGAGCAGGAACCCGGCGATCAGCGGGTGGAACAGGAGCTGCGAGAGGTCCAGGAACACCGACTCGCCGTTCTTGGAGTCGGTGAGGACCGCATCGGCGTTCTGCTGGAAATAGGCCAGACCCGCGAGCGCGGTGAACACGGCGCCGAGGACGCAGATGATCATCCAGCTCATGCCCACGACCAGGCCGTACTTGGCATCGCGCGAGGAGCGCAGCGCCATGAAGCGCACGATGATGTGCGGCTGGCCGAAGTAGCCCAGGCCCCAGGCGGCCGAGGAGACGATGCCGATGAAGGTGCCCCCGGCGGTCAGGGAGCCGAAGGTGGAGTTGACCTCGCGCACGGACTCGAACATCGCCGTCGGTCCGCCGACCACGATCATCGCGGTGATCGGGACCGCGATCAGGGAGATCATCATGATGATGCCCTGGACGACGTCGGTGTAGCTGGCCCCGAGGAAGCCGCCGAACAGCGTGTACAGGATGGTGACGCCTGCGACCAGGAGCATGCCCATGAGGTAGGAGCCGCCGAACGTCGACTGGAAGAACACGCCGCCGGCGACCATGCCGGAGGAGACGTAGAAGGTGAAGAACACCAGGATGATCACGCCCGCCGCGACGCGCAGGATGTTCGTGCGGTCATGCAGACGGTTGCCGAAGAAGCTCGGCACGGTGATCGAGTTGCCGGCGATCTGCGTGTACTGACGCAAACGCGGCGCGACGAACGCCCAGTTCAGACCGGCGCCGACGGTCAGACCGATGGCCATCCACGCCTCGACCAGGCCGTTCATGTACAGCGCGCCGGGCAGGCCCATCAGCAGCCAGCCGGACATGTCCGACGCACCGGCGGAGAGCGCGGCGGTGAAGGGATGCAGCTGGCGCCCGCCCAGCATGTAGTCCTCACCGTCCGACGTCTTGCGGAAGGCGTACAGGCCGATGCCGATCATGACGAGGAAGTAGACGGCCAGGGCGATGATCTTGAAGACGAGATCCATGAGGGGACTCCGATCTCAGGGGTGGGGAAGGTGGTCGAGGGGGTCGAGGGGCGGGCGACGGACAGGGCGCGCTCGGGGGGCGGGGGGAACGAGCGCACACGGCGAGCTCTCGAGGAGCTGCCGGGTGCAGCGTGCTCCGTGCACGACGCTCGGGACGAGCGCCGCAGATCGGTGCGCGGATCTCGATCACCGTCCGACGATGGTGCAGCGCCGGCCCTCGGACATGGTGACGGGACGCCGCGCGAGCGTCGGTACTGAGGGGTGACGCCGAGGATACGCCTCCGTGTCGCCGATCACTGCAGCTGTATCCCAACGGTGACATCTCTCGCGACGGTCGATTCCGCTGTCCGGGCCAGCACTCCCCCGCTCCATCCCGCTCGCCTCTCAGCGTCCCGCCGACCCGTATCCCTCACTCCCACCAGCTACCGCGCAGTCATGTGCACGTGGCTTCCACAACGGGAAGCCACGTGCACATAACCCCGCGGTAACGACCTGGAGAGCGGGGCGGGCGGGGGGGGAGGCTTGAGGTGAGGGCTGGAGGGAGGGGCTCAGGTGCGGTCGGGAACCGCCGGCGACTGCCCGCCCCACGCCGTGCCTTCCCCACGCTTTTCCTTCCCCACGCCTTGCCATCCTCACGGCAGTGCGCGCTGGGCTTCCAGACATGGAAACCCAGCGCGCACTGGCGTGGGGACGCGAGGGCCCGGGGACCCAAAGGCCCGAAGGCCCGAAGGCCCGAGGGCGACGACTCAGCTGTACAGCGCCTCGGTGTCGTCGTCGACCCAGTCCAGGGTGCGCTCGACGGCCTTCTTCCACAGGCGCAGGTAGCGATCGCGGGTCTCGTCGTCCATCGCGGGCTCCCAGCGCTTGTCCTCGGCCCAGTTGTCGATGACGTCCTGCTCGCCGTCCCAGAAGCCCACGGCGATGCCGGCCGCGTAGGCGGCACCGAGCGCGGTGGTCTCGATGACCTTCGGGCGCACGACGGGCACGCCGAGGATGTCGGCCTGGAACTGCATGAGGGTCTCGTTCATGACCATGCCGCCGTCGACCTTGAGCTCGGAGAGCTCGACGCCCTCGCTCTCGGCGTCGGCGACCATCGCGTCCAGCACCTCGCGGGACTGGAAGGCCGTGGCCTCCAGGGTGGCCCGGGCGATGTGGTTCTTGGTGTGGAAGCGGGTCATGCCCACCATCGCGCCGCGGGCGTCGGAGCGCCAGTGCGGGGCGAAGAGGCCCGAGAACGCCGGGACGATGAACAGGCCGCCGTTGTCGTCGACCTTCTTGGCGAGGTCCTCGATCTCGGGTGCGTCCTTGATCAGGCCCAGGTTGTCGCGCACCCACTGCACGAGCGAGCCGGTCACGGCGATCGATCCCTCGAGGGCGTAGACCGGCTTGTTGTCGCCGATCTTGTAGGCGACGGTGGTGAGCAGCCCGTTCTCGGAGCGCACCAGATCCTCGCCCGTGTTGATCAGCATGAAGTTGCCGGTGCCGTAGGTGTTCTTCGCCTGGCCCACCTCGAAGCAGGCCTGGCCGAAGGTGGCCGCCTGCTGGTCGCCGAGGATGCCGGCGATCGGGGTGTCGATGAGCAGGTCGTTCTTGCGGCCCTTCCCGTACACCTCGGAGGAGGACTTGATCTCCGGGAGCATGGACATCGGGATACCCATGTCCTTCGCGATGTCCTCGTTCCAGTCCAGGGTGTCGATGTTCATGAGCATCGTGCGCGAGGCGTTGGTGACGTCGGTGACGTGGATACCGCCGTTCGTGCCGCCGGTGAGGTTCCACATCAGCCAGGCGTCGGTGTTGCCGAAGATCAGGTCCCCGGCCTCGGCCTTCTCGCGGGCGCCGTCGACATTGTCGAGGATCCACTTCACCTTGGGCCCGGAGAAGTAGGTGGCCAGGGGCAGGCCCACGCGCTCCTTGTACTTGTCGGCGCCCTCGTCGCCGGCGAGCTCGTTGCAGATCTTCTGCGTGCGGGTGTCCTGCCAGACGATGGCGTTGTACACCGGCTCACCGGTGTTCTTGTCCCACACGACGGCGGTCTCACGCTGGTTGGTAATGCCCACGGCCGCCAGCTGATGGCGGTTGATCTCGGCGTTCACGAGCGCCTGACCCACGACGTCGCGGGTGTTCTTCCAGATCTCCTTCGGATCGTGCTCGACCCACCCGGACTTCGGGAAGATCTGCTCGTGCTCCTTCTGGCCGCTGGCGACGATCTGGCCGCCGTGGTCGAAGATGATCGCCCGGGTCGAGGTCGTGCCCTGGTCGATGGACATGATGTACATGGTGTCGTCGTTCATCAGAACTCCTTCGTCATGGATGAGTCGTCGTGGATGACGTGTCGTGAGGTCGCAGTGCCGCGCATCGGCGCGACGCTACGTGGCTGGTCAGAAGTCGTCGATCAGAAGTAGAAGATCGAGGCTACGCCTGCCAGGAGGCCACCGATCAGGGGGCCGGCGATCGGTACCCACGAGTATCCCCAGTCCGAGCCGCCCTTGTTCTTGATCGGCAGGATTGCATGCGCCAGGCGCGGGCCGAGGTCACGGGCGGGGTTGATGGCGTACCCCGTCGGCCCGCCGAGGGAGGCGCCGATGGCGACCACCAGCAGCGCGACCGCGAGCGGGCCGAGCTTGTCGGGAGTGTTGCCGAACATGATGATCACGAACACCAGCACGAAGGTCGCGATGATCTCGGTGACCAGGTTCCAGCCCTTGGAGCGGATCTCGGGGCCGGTGGAGAAGGTGCCCAGGATGGTCCCGGGGTCCGTCTCCTGGTCGTAGTGGTTCTTGTAGGCGAGCCAGGCCAGCACGGCGCCGATGAAGGCGCCGACGACCTCGGCGATGAAGTAGGTGATCGTGGTCCCGAACGTGATCGGGATGCCCGGCGCGTACTCGGTGGCCTCGCTGAAGAGCAGACCGGTGGTGACGGCCGGGTTGATGTGCGCGCCGGTCTTGAACGCGGTGTAGACGCCGACGAAGACCGCGAGGCCCCAGCCGAAGTTGACCATCAGCCAGCCGCCACCGTTGCCCTTCGTCTTGCCGAGGATGTTGTTGGCGACCACGCCACCACCCATCAGCGTCAGCATCGCGGTGCCCGCGATCTCCGACAGCAGGATCGTTCCGATCGTTTCCATCAGGTGTTCTCCTTAGCGATCCGCGTCGGTGCGGATCGGGATCCGGTCGAGCCCTGGCTCCTCGGCGCGCATGCTGCGGCATCGATGGACGCAGCAAGTCGACGGGTGACGCGCCTCTGCCGCTCGTCGTGGAGCGGGGGCGCGTCGGGCGGAACCCGGATCGGCCGGTCGCAGAGCCCCGGGGAGCTCTGCCGGGGCGCGCACGGTGCGCGCCCCCACGGTGCCCGGATCTCGTCTCCGGGCACCGTCTCGGTCATCGGCGAGGGGGCACCTCCGCGACGTCGGCGAGGCGGGCCGCGGCCTGCTCATCGCTGGTGGTGCGTTCGCCGTCCAGTCGGGCGGCGATGAAGTCACGGTAGGTCTCGACCTCGCGGTCGCGCATGGCGTCGTCCCAGCCCAGCTCGGGGCCGACGAGCGCGGCGACCTCGGGGGCAGCGTCGACGCCGCGGTCGCGGGTCTCGTAGTCCAGGCGCGTGCGGTGCTGGAGCACGTCGAGGAGATGGCGGGCCCCCTCGGCGCGCACGGCGTAGAGGACCTCGGCGCGCAGGTACCGGGGGGCGTGTTCGAGCGGGGTGCCGAGCGAGGGGTCCTCATCGATCAGGGCGAGGACATCGGTCAGCAGAGCGCCGTAGCGGTAGAGCAGGCGATCCACGCGGATCTCGTCGAAGCCGTAGCGTCGGCCGATCTCCTGCTTGTCGCGTACGAGTGACTCGTAACCCTGGGCACCGATCACGGGCACCGAGCGGGTCAGGCTCGGGCGCCCGGGCTGGGAGTCCTTGATCGCGAAGTCGACGACGTCCTCGGCCATCACCCGGTACGTGGTGTACTTGCCGCCCGCGATCGCGGACAGGCCCGGCTCGACCTCCATCACGGTGTGCTCACGGGAGACTTTCGTCGACCCCCCACCGGAGTTCTTGCGCACCGGCTGCAGAAGCGGGCGCAGGCCGGAGTAGACGCCGATGACGTCCTCACGGGTCAGATCGTCGGCGAGCACCTCGTTGGCGTGCTCGAGCACGTACTCGATGTCCTCGGCGGTCGCGCCCACGTCGCGGGGGTCCTGGGTCCACGGGGTGTCGGTGGTGCCGATGACCCAGTACTCGTCCCACGGGATGATGAACAGGACGGACTTCTCGGTCTGGGTGATGATGCCGGTATCCGGCACGGCGGGGATGCGGTCGCGGGCGATCGTGATGTGGATGCCCTTGGAGGCGAGCACCTCGAGGCCGGCGTCGGCACCCGCGAGGTCCTGCTGGTCCTGGGTCCAGACACCGCCGGCGAGGATGGTCTCGCGGGCGTGGACGTCGAACTCCTCGCCGGTCTCCTCGTCGCGCACCCGGGCGCCGATCACGCGGGTGCCCTCGTGGAGGTAGTCGACGACGCTCGTGTAGTTGGCGACCGAGGCATCATGCTGCGCGGCGGAGCGCACCAGCATCATCACGAAGCGGGCGTCGTCCACCTGGGCGTCGTAGTACTCCAGCGCGCCGACGGCCTTCTCGCCGTCCAGGGCCGGGAAGACGTCGAGCATCTTGTCGTGCAGGAGGTGGCGGTGCATCGGCACGGCGCGCTTGCGGCCCACCGACTGCATCGCGTCGTAGAGCATCACACCCGAGCCGATGAAGGCGCGGTCCACGACCTTCTTGAAGAAGGGGAAGACGAACTTGATGGGCTTCACCAGGTGCGGGGCCGTGTGCGTGAGCAGCAGGTCGCGCTCGCGCAGCGCCTCGGCGACCAGCTTGAAGTCGAGCATCTGGAGGTAGCGCAGGCCGCCGTGCATGAGCTTCGAGGAGCGCGAGGAGGTGCCGCTGGCCCAGTCGCGGGTCTCCACCAGCCCGACGGAGAGACCGCGGGTCGCCGCATCGAAGGCCGCACCGGCGCCGTTGACGCCGCCGCCGACGACGAGCACGTCCAGGGGGTTCTGCGGGGTCGCGGCGCGAAGACGCGAGAGGTGCTCCGCCCGGTTCTCCGGGGTGAGTGCTGACCGATGCTGATCGGACACGTGGTTGCTCCTTTGCCGTGACGTCTGCGCCGCGACGGCTGGTCCTCTGGAGGCGGGCCCTGTGGAGGCGGACCCTGTAGGGCCGTATCTCCCGAGACCGGACCTTCTCAGGCCGAATCCGTCGCAGTGGGCGCCGCCGTTAGCTGCGGCATCCGGAGCCATCGTGGAACCTCCGTGCACCATCCCGCAAGTCCCGTGCACGAACGTGCAACACTGAGGGGGTGATCCCCGACCACCGCCTCGAAACCGCCTTTGCGGCTGCACGGATGTACTACGGCGAGAGCCAGACCATGGAGTCCATCGCGAGCTCCCTGGCCGTCTCGCGGTCGACGGTGTCCCGGATGCTCCGCGATGCCCGGGAGGCCGGACTGGTGCAGATCTCGCTGCGTCCGCCCGGGGCGCACCGGGTCGAGGAGCTCCGTCGGCGGATCTCCCAGCAGTACGGCGTCCAGGCGCACGTGATCGCCGCCGGTGCGACCGAGGACGAGCGCGAACGCCTGCAGGCCGTGGCCGACGCAGGCGCCACGATGCTCGACGAGATGCTCGAGCCGGGGATGACGGTGGGGATGGCCTGGGGCACCACGATCGCCGCCCTGGTGGGGTCGCTGCGGCCGCGCCCGGTGCCGGGGCTGCGGATCGTGCAGCTCAACGGGGCGATCAACACGGAGGGCTCCGGCCTCACCTACGTCTCCACGGTGCTCTCCCGCGCCGCGGCGCTCTGGGACGCGACCGT
Source organism: Brachybacterium sp. AOP3-A1-3 (assembly GCF_052378285.1). Classification (NCBI taxonomy): domain Bacteria; kingdom Bacillati; phylum Actinomycetota; class Actinomycetes; order Micrococcales; family Dermabacteraceae; genus Brachybacterium; species Brachybacterium sp. AOP3-A1-3. The sequence goes on from NZ_JBQSXM010000006.1 coordinate 51,955, forward strand.
GCACCATTTCCCCGTCCCCGCCTTCTTCGACTACGCCGCGACCCGGGACGCCATGTGGCACGAGCGCTCCGTGCACCGAGTGCTGGAGACCCAGCAGCAGTGCACCCTGGCCGTGTTCGGGGTGGGCGCCTTCGACGCCGCCGTGCCCAGCCACGTCTACACCAACAACTACCTGACCGGCGAGGACCTGCGGTCGCTGCGGGCCGACGGGGCGGTCGGGGACGTGTGCACCGTGTTCCTGCGGGCCGACGGGACCTTCCGGGACATCGGAATGAACGCCCGCTGCTCCGGCCCGAACCCGTCCCAGCTGGCGCGGATCCCCCGCCGGCTGCTGCTCGCCGCCGGCACCCGCAAGGCCCTGCCGCTGCGCGCCGCGCTGCGGGCCGGCGCCGCCACCGACCTGGTCGTCGACGAGGTCACCGCGATGAGCCTGCTCGCACTGCGCTGATCTGCCGGCGGCCGCAGCCGCCCATGCCCGTCCGGATCCACCCCTACCTATACGCATCCACCCGCATCCGTCCGTGGCCACCCCTATCCGTCCGGATCCACCCCTATCCGTCCGGATCCACCCCTACCTATACGCATCCACCGTCGCCAGGTGAACAGGCACCGCCAAATACGCATCCACCGTCGCCAGGTGAACAGGCACCGCCATATATGTCCCCGCTGCACACCTCGCGCCACCGGCTACCTCCCGGCGTGGGGCACGGTGCCGTGTCGGCGCCGGGCCACTGGTGAGGTGACATGGCGATATCCCCACGTCACCTCACCACCGGCTCACCCCTGCACAGCACCAGCAGCTCGCCCCTGCGCAGCACCATCGGCCCACCCCTGCGCAATACAGCGTCAGGAATGTCGCGGGGTTGCTGCGTGCAGCACCCGGAAGCTCTCGCAGAGCACGGGCATGTCCCGGGCGAAGCCGTGGGCGGAGTGCTCCCGCCAGAACTGCTCGTGGAGGCGACGCCAGCTGACCAGGGTCCGGTCGTCCTCCCCTTCGGCGCGGGCATGCTCTTCGGTCACCTCGTCGAAGGGCCTCACCTCGACGGAGACCACCTCGAGCACCGCCCTGGGCACCCCTGCCTCGTCAAGCACGATCGACAGGTCCCCGATCGCGGGCAGGGGCTCGTCCTCGTCGGCGTAATCCTGCACTGAGGAGCTCGTGGCGGACTTGGACCCGTCGAGCACGAGGGCAAGGAGCTCATCGGCCTGTCCCGCGGTCGCCCCGAAGGCCCAGGCTTCCGGGGGCTCGAAGGGGAGGCCCGGATGGGCGGCGCGGGCGAGCGCCCAGAAGTCGCTGCGCGCAGAGAGATTCACACCGCGACGCTACATTCCGATTCCTGAGATGAACAGCGAATTCATGGACTCGTCGGCGCCCACTCCCCTCGCTGGCCCCGTCGGAACATGCTCCCCTCACTGGCTCGTCGGCGCCCGCTCGCCGCGCTGGCCCCGTCGGCACCCGGTGGTCTCGCTGGCCCTGCAGAGCCGGTCAGCCTTCGGCGGCGGAGAGGTCGAGCCGGTCGGGGTGGGTGTAGATGTTCATGCGTCCATCGCCGTCCTCGGCCGCACGGGTGAAGCCGACGAGCGTCATCCCGAACTCCTCGGCGGTCTCCACGGCGAGCGAGGTCGCGGCGGAGACGCAGGCCAGCAGCGGGATGCCGGCCATATACGCCTTCTGGGCGATCTCGAAGCTGGCCCGGGAGGAGACCAGCAGGAAGCAGTCGCGCAGTGGCAACCGGTCCTCGAGCAGAGCCCAGCCGATGACCTTGTCCACCGCGTTGTGCCGGCCCACGTCCTCGCGCGCCACGAGGAGGTTCCCCTCGAGATCGACGAGCGCCGCGGCGTGGACGCCGCCCGTGCGGGCGAAGACGGCCTGGTGAGCGGTGAGCGTGCGCGCGGCCTCGAGGATCACGCGGGGATCCAGGGTCCAGCTGCGCAGCAGCGTGTAGCGGCTCTTCTGCCGCACCGCGTCGATGCTCTCGGAGCCGCAGACCCCGCAGGCGGAGGTGGTGGTGAAGTTCTTCGTGACCAGGGGAAGCAACTGGGGTCGGGAGGTCGTGAAGTCCATGACGTTGTACGAGTTCCGGGCGAAGCCGCTGCCGTCGTCCACCACGGCGCCGTCGCAGTAGCGCGCCTCGAGAATGTCCTCGCGGTCGCGGATCACGGCCTCGCCGTGCAGGAAGCCGTGGACGAGCTCGACGTCGTGGCCCGGAGTGCGCATGGTCAGCGAGATCTGCTGACCGTTCACCCGGATGTCCAGAGGCTCCTCGACCGCGACGTGATCGCCCTTGCGGCCTGCATACAGCCTGCCTTCACGCACCCGGACGGTGCGGATCCGCGTCGTGTCGGTGACCCTGCCCATCCTCCGAGGATAGTCCGCTCACCTGCGCCGCGGCTCCGCACCACAATCCGACCCCGTGGTCCGAGCCCACAGCGAGCCCGCTCGGCGCCACCCCACGGCCCGCTCCCTCAGTCCGACCCGTCCCACTGCTCGGCCACGTCCTTGATCCGCGCGAGGCGACGATCCCGGCCGCCGCCCACGGCCCCGAGCAGATCGGAGACCGAGAGAATCCGGGAGGGGTCGACCGAGTGCACCTTCCTCGCCGATACCCGCTGGGCATCGACCATCCCGGCGCTCTCCAGGATTCGCAGCTGCTTCGCGACCGCCTGCCGCGACAGACCCAGATCGCGGGCCACGGCGCCGGCGTCATCGGGTTTCTCCGCCAGGCGCACCAGGATCTGCCGACGGGTGCGGTCGGCGAGCGCCGTGAAGACGGCGTCCGCACCTGGACCGAGCAGGCCTTCCGACGGATCCGGCGCCCCCGAGGAGTCCGGTGAGAGGAGTCGTCGACCCGGTTCGGAGTCCGGGCTCACCGCGCGGCTTCCGCGACCGTGCGTGCGACCTCGAGCTCCTCGATCCATCCCCGGGAGTTCTCCTCGAAGGTCGTACGACGCACCGCAGCGTCCTCGCTGATCGTCGAGAAGCCGTGCTCGCGCACGGTGAGCTGCACGCCGTCCGCTGCCGTCGGACCCGCGGAGCGGATCGTGAACTCGACGACGGTGGAGGAGGCATCGGCGTCGTCAGCAGCTCCGCCAGGTGCTCCACCGAGCCAGCGGAACACCGCACGACGGGGCGGCTCGAGCGTCTCGGTCACGATCGAGAACGTCCCGTGCACGGGATCGACGACCGTGGATACGGCGCCGTCGGTGGTGATCTCGTGCTCGCGGTACTCCCCGTCGTTGATGTACCACCCCGGCTCACGGATGATCGCGAAGACCGTCTCGGCCGTGGCGTCGATATGGATGCTTCGCTCGATCTCGTCCGGGACGTCGTCCGTGGTGAGACGGGTTTCGTGGTCGGTCATGACCTGCTCCTCGGCGTGGGGGCGCGGCCGAAGCGGCCGCTTCCCCACAGCGTGCCAGAGCCGACGACAGGGTGCAACCCGCTGGTTGCACCCCGGTGTGGGAAGTTCTCGTCAGTCGCACCGACGGGGACCCGTCAGCCGCGTCGGCGCGGGTCCGAGCGCTTCTCGGCCAGATCGCGTGCCAGCTCGAGCTGCTGGTCCCAGCCGACGGCGTTCTCCTCATAGTTCTTCCGACGTACTGCGACGTCCTCCCCCAGCCGGGCGAACCCGGTCTCCTGCACGGTCAGCCGCACCTCGTCGGACCGTGCGGAGCCGACGGGATCGATGGTGAACACGACGCTGTTGGAGGCGTCGGAGATGGCTCCGATCCCTCCTCCCAGCCAGCGGAATCCGACCTTGTCCGGCGGCTCGTACACCGTGGCCGACAGGCTGCAGATGCCGTACACGGGGTCCTTGATCCGGGAGATCCCGCCGGCGGTCTGCACCTCGTGCTTGCGGTACTCCCCGTCGTTGATGAACCAGCCCGGCTCGCGCACGATCGCGAACACGGTCTCGGCGGTCGCTCTGATGCGGATGCTGCGCTTGATCTCATCAGGGACGTCGTCCGAGGTGGCCTGGATGTTGCCAACACGCATGATGGAACTCCTCGTGCTCGGTGGGCGGCTACGGTGCCGCCTGTACCCCAGAGTGACAGAGTCCGGCCCGCAGTCAAGACCGACCCGCGCGGCGAGTCCGAGCGGCCTATGCTGACCGCACCGTCGCCGTGCCGCCGCGGTGCCATCGAGGTGCCATCGCTGCTGTGCCCGCCTGCTGTGCCCGCCTGCTGCACTCGCCTGCTGTGCCCGCCTGCTGCACTCGCCTGCTGTGCCCGCCTGCTGCACTCGCCTGCTGTGCCCGCCTGCTGCACTCGCCTGCTGTGTCCGCCTGCTGTGTCCGCCTGCTGTGTCCGCCTGCTGTGTCCGCCTGCGATGCACGCTGCGGCGCACCCCTCTCCGAGGAGACCCATGACCCGTCAGCTCATCGTCACCGAGTTCCTCAGCCTCGACGGGGTGATGGAGGCCCCCGGCGGGGGCGCCCATCCCCATGCGGGATGGACCGTCCAGGGCCTCGAGTTCGTGCCCGAGGCGTACGCGATCAAGGGCAGCGAGCAGGAGGAGGCGACCGCGCTGCTGCTGGGCCGGGTCTCCTTCGAGGAGTTCGCGCCCGTCTGGCCGGACATGGACGAGCAGTTCGCCGCGTACAACCGCATGCCCAAGCACGTCGTGTCCACGACCCTCACCCGGGAGCAGGTCATGGGGACGCGCTGGGAGAACTGCCACCTGCTGCGCGATCTCGACGAGGTGCGGGAGCTGCTGGCGGGCGAGGGCGGTCCGGTCCTCGTGCACGGCTCGGCGGCGCTGGTGCAGTCGCTCGCCGCGGCGGGACTCGTGGACCGCTATCACCTGCTCACCTTCCCGGTCGTGCTCGGCACGGGCAAGCGTCTGTTCGCCGACGGCGACGCCTACAGCCGCCTGGCGCTGCAACGCTCGGAGACCTTCTCCAACGGGGTGCGGCTGGACGTCTACGACGTCCTCCGGGACAGAGCCGACGCGCTCTCGTCCCCCGACGCCGGTTGACCCGGACCTCCCGTACTCACTGCGGCGCCTCCCGTCCGGGAGGCACCGCAGTGCTGCGCAGGCCAGGTCGGGCCGCTGCTCGGGGGCAGGTCAGGCCGCTACTCGAGGGCCGATCAGGCCGCCGCTCGGGGGCTGATCAGGGGTTGGTGACCGCCGCGGCGAGCAGGTTGAGCGACTGCTCGAGGTCCTCCTCGGGGATGGCCGGGAAGCCGACCTGCTTCAGGAGCTTCTGGTCGGTGACCTTGGACCAGTCGTAGGTCAGGCTCACCTCGGTGGAGTCCGTCCCCTGGGACTTGAGCTCGTAGAGCCACTCCCAGCCGAGGGGCTCGGTGGGGGCGGTGCCATCTTCTGCCTCGGGGGCCGGCTGCCAGCCGACCATCTTGTTCTCGTCGTACGCGGTGACGAAGTTGTGGGTGCGGTAGTCGCCGCCCATCGCGTCGCGGTGCATGTTCATCACGAACTTCTCGCCGGACTTGTCGATGCGCTCGGTGTCGTCCGAGTTCCGCACGGTGCCCGAGCCGTCGAACTCGTGGTGCCGCGCAGGCAGCGTCAGCAGGCTGAACAGGTCCTTCGCCGGGGCGTCGATGGTGCGGGTCACGGTCACATGGGTCTCGTTGTTCGTCATGCCTTCACTGTGCCGCGTCGGACGGACGATGTCATCCGTGAGCCGACCACCTGGTCATCACCGCCGGTCACAGCCGGTACGGGGCAGTCGCAGCAGTCGGCAGTCACCGCAGATCCGGGGTGATCACAACGGGTCGGCGACGGTCTCCTCGAGCGTGCGGGGGCCGCGGCCCAGCACGAGCTCGACGTCCCCGCTGACCACGTCGAGAGCGCCCGATCCGATCGCGGTGTACGTGCTGATCCAGGCATCGACCTGCCAGTCGGGGGCGCCGTACGGGGCGCGGGAGGCACGCGCCTCCTCGAGCGTCTCGTCGACGTACTCGTACTCCACCCCGCGCGCCCGGGTCATCAGCAGCGCGGCCTCCCCGAGGGTGACGGCGACCGGGCCGGTGAGGTCCAGGGCCCGTCCCGCCCACGGGGCGGGGTCGCGCAGGATCGTCGCGGCGACCTCGGCGACGTCCGCCCGGGCGACGTACGCGCAGCGTCCCACCCCGGCCGGGCCGCGGATCACGCGCTCCTCGCCGGCGAAGTCGATCAGCACGTCGGCGTAGAAGCTGTCACGAAGGACGGTCCAGGCCACGCCCGATTCGCGGAGCATCTGCTCGGTGGCCCCGTGGTCGCGGGCGAGGGTGAACTCGGCGCTCGGCGATGCCCCGAGGAACGAGGTGTAGACGATGTGCCCCACCCCGGCCTCCGCGGCGGCGGTGATCGCGGTGCGGTGCTGCTCGATGCGGTCCGCCGCCTCCCCGGCCGAGACGAGCAGGAGCGCGTCGACGTCCGCGAAAGCGGCGCGGCAGGCTGCGGCGTCGGAGAAGTCCGCGACCGCGATCTCCGCTCCGGGCTCCCGCGGGGCTCGTGCCTCGTCCCGGACGACCAGGCGCAGACGGCCCTCGCCGTCGGCCTCGATCGTGAGCAGGCGCGCGACCTCCCCGCCGACCTTCCCGGTGGCTCCCGTGACGGCGATGCGCATCAGATCAGTCCCTTCTCCCCCAGCCAGTCCTTCGCGATGTCCGCGGAGCTCGACTGGTCCTCGACGCTGCGCCGGTTCAGCTCGACGAGGTCGTCGGCGCTGAGTGCCTCGATCACCGTGGTGATCGCCGCCGCGGCGTCGTCGTCGACCTTCTTCGACACGACCGGCACCACGTTCTGCGGGAGGATCAGCGATTCGGGATCCTCGAGCGGGACCAGATCGTTCGCGATGATCGCGGGGTCGGAGGTGTAGAGGTCCGCGAGCTGCACGTCCCCGTCGGTCAGGGCCTGGACGGTCAGGGGCCCGCCGCCGTCCTCCACGGGGACCACGGCGATGTCCACGCCGTAGACCTTCTTGACGCCCTCGGGGCCGTAGGGGCGCACCTCGAACTCGCTGTTGGCGGCGATCTTCAGGTCCTTGAGGCCGGCGAGGTCCGCGATCGTGGCCAGGGAGTTCGAGCTCGCGAAGTCGGAGGTCGTGGTGTACGAGTCCTGGTCGGTGGCCTCCGCGAAGGGCAGCAGGCGCAGCCCGTCCGGGAGCACCTCGGACAGCGCCGAGTGGATCTCCTCCGGGCTCGCGGATTCCGCGTCGGGCTCGTAGTTCTGCAACAGGTTGCCCGTGTACTCGGGCATCACGTCGAGCGCTCCGCTCTCGAGCTCGGGGAGGTACACCTCGCGCTGGCCGATCTGGTACTGGCGGTCGACGGTGAGGCCGGCCTTCTCGAGCACCTGGGCGAACAGCTCGGCGATGATCTCGTTGGAGTAGTACGCCTGCGAGCCGACGACGATCGTGCCGGCGTCGGCCGAACCGCCGCCGTCCGATGAGCCGCCGCCGGCGCCGTCCTCCTCCGCGAAGGGATCCGAGGAGCTGCAGGCGGCCGCGCCGAGTGCGACGCCGCCGAGACCGAGCGCGCCGAGCAGGTGACGACGGGTGCTGTGGATGGACATGATTCTCCTTGAGACAGGCGGGGCTGAGCGATCGTGGTGGGCACTCGAGTGGGCGGGCGATCAGGCAGTCAGGCGGGCGGACGGTCAGGCGGGACGGGTGCCGCGGGGCAGCGTCAGTCGCTGGGTCAGCAGCAGGGCGAGGTCGAGCACGAGGGCGAGGGCGATCACCAGCACGGACCCGGCGATCATCTGCGGGTAGTCCTGGGAGCCGAGCCCCAGGAAGATGTAGCGACCCAGGCCCCCGTTCCCGACGTAGGCGGCGAGCATCGCCGTGGCCACGACCTGCACGGTCGCCCCGCGGAAACCGCCGACGATCAGCGGCATCCCCAGCGGGACCTCGACCCGCGTGAGGATCTGCCATTCAGTCATCCCCTGCGCGCGGGCGGCATCGACGGTCGCCGGATCCGCGGATTCGACGGCCGAGGAGGCCCCGGCCAGCAGGGACGGGATCGCGAGGATCACGAAGGCGAGCATCGGCGCGGTGAGCCCGATCCCCACCATCAGGGCGAACAGGGTGACCAGGCCCAGGGTGGGCAGGGCTCGGGCGGCACCGGCGGCGGTCACCGCGATCCCCTTGCCGATCGCCGTATGGCCCACGAACAGGCCCAGCGGGATGGCGATCAGGGCGGCGACGGCCACGCCCAGCACGGTGTAGCCGAGGTGCTCGAGGGTGCGCATCGGGATCCCGGAGGGCCCGGACCAGTGCGTGGGATCCCCGAGCCAGGCGAAGGCTTCGAGGTACGGGTTGCCGTTCATGACTGCCTCCCCGCATTGCTCTGCGCCGGCGCCGGCGACGGGGACCCGGCCTGCGCCTGGGGCCCGGTCTGGGGCTGGGTCTGCGCCTGCGTACGGGGTCGGGCCCGGATGCGGGGTCGGGTGCTGGTCCGTGACCACGGCATGAGCGCACGTCCCAGCAGCACCAGCAGCGCGTCGGTGAGCAGTGCGAGCACTGCGGTGAGCACCACGCCGGCCCCGATCTCGGCGAGGATGCCGCGCCGGAACCCGTCCACGAAGAGCATGCCGAGGCTGGGCACGCCGAGCACACCGCCGACGGTGACCAGCGAGATCGTGCTGACCGCGACGACGCGCACCCCGGCCAGCAGCACGGGGCCCGCCAGCGGCAGCTCGACCTGCAGGAAGCGGGCCGACGGCGCATACCCCTGGGCGGTCGCCGAGCCGAGCACGTCCCGGCTCACGGACCGGAAGGCGTCGGACGCCGCCGGCACCATGAGCGCGAGCCCGTACAGCGACAGGGCGATCGAGATGTTCAGCGGGCTGCGCACGCCGGTGCCGAGGAGGCCGGGCAGCAGCACGAACAGCGGCAGCGAGGGGATCGCGTACATCAGTCCGGAGGTGGTGGTGACGCCGGTGCGCAGCCAGCCGCGGGAGTTGGCCAGCTTCGCCAGCGGCAGCGACAGCACGAACGCGACCAGGATCGGCGGGATGGCCTGCAGCAGATGAGAGCCGGTGTAGCCCGCGATCACGTCGAGGTTCTCGAGCACCCAGCTCATGGCGAGGTCGCCCCCCTCGGCTGGTCACCGGTCGCCTGGTCACCGGTCGGCGTGTCACCGACCGGCTGGCCGCCCCGGGTGCTCTCCCCCGTCGGCCCGTCACCCGCCGACCCACGCCCTGCGGCGGCGCGAGCCTCCAGCACGCCGGCGGCGCGCCCGTCGGCATCGACCACGACGTCGCGCCCGTCGACCCGTTCGACGTGCAGAGTGCGGACCCCGCGGTCCGCGCCCACGAAGCTCGCCACGAAGTCGTCGGCCGGCTCCGCGAGGATCTCCTGCGGGGTGCCGATCTGGGCGATGACGCCACCGGGCTTGAGGAGCACCACGCGATCGCCGATGAGGAAGGCCTCGTCGATGTCGTGGGTGACGAACACGATCGTCTTCTTCAGGTCCCGCTGCAGGTGCATCAGCTCCTGCTGCAGCTCCCGGCGCACGATGGGGTCCACGGCGCCGAAGGGCTCGTCCATGAGCAGGATGTTCGGGTCGGCCGCGAGGCCGCGGGCCACGCCCACCCGCTGCTGCTGACCGCCGGAGAGCTGCCCGGGGTAGCGGCGGGCCAGCGCCGCGTCCAGGCCCACGGTCTCCATGAGCTCCTGGGCGCGCCGACGGGCATCGTTCTTCGAGGTGCCGCGCAGCACGGGCACGGTGGCGATGTTGTCGAGCACGGTGCGATGGGGCAGCAGGCCCGAGGCCTGCATGACGTAGCCGACGCTGCGGCGAAGCTGCACCGGATCCAGGCTCGCCACGTCGTCGCCGTCGATGTGCACGCGGCCCGACGTCGGATCCACCATGCGGTTGATCATCCGCATCAGGGTCGTCTTGCCGGAGCCCGAGGTCCCCACCAGCACGAGGGCCTCGTGGGAGGCGATCTCCAGGCTGAAGTCCTCGACGGCGAGCGTGCCGCCGGGGTACTCCTTGCGGACGTTCTCGAATCCGATCACGGACTATCCCCCATCACGGGTCGTCGAGGGCAGCGGCGGCGGACGCCGACCGGTCCGGTGCCCGTGGGCATCGGGGCCGCCGGGCGGGTGCCCGGAGCACAGGACAGTACGGTATCGGTCCGACACACGTCGTGGGGCGTGCACCGCCTAAATCGGACCCCGACCGACCGAACGGCTCGCCGACCCCGCCGACGGGCAGGCCGTCCCGAGGCCTTCGCTCACCTGTTCGGCCCGCTCAGCCTGTTCAGCGCGCTCAACTCCCTCAGCTCGCCGAGGCTCGCGCCTTCATCCGCGCATCCAGCGCGAGCGCGATCCGGGTGAGCAGGAAGTTCAGCGCGATGTAGATGACCGAGACGACCACGTAGGTCTGCACCAGGTAGCGGGTGATCGAGACCATCGTCTTGCCCTGGAACTGAAGCTCGTTGTAGCTGACCACGTAGCCTAGGGTGGAGTCCTTGAGCAGGGTGACCAGGGCGAGGATCAGGCTGGGCAGCACCAGCCGCACGGCTTGCGGCAGGATCACGCTGATCAGTGCGTCGCGTCGGCCCAGACCGATCGCGGCGGCCGCCTCGTGCTGCCCGATGTCCACGGCCTTGATGCCGGCGCGGAACACCTCGGCGGTGGTCGCCGCGGAGACCAGGATCATCGGGATCACCAGCATCCAGAACCGCGGGACGGTGACGCCGTAGGCGGGCAGCGCCAGCAGGAAGGCGTAGACCACCAGCAGCATCGGGATGCCGCGGAAGAACTCGATCCAGACGGTCGCCGCCCTGCTCAGCGCCCCGAACCGGGACAACCGCGCCAGGGCGAGCAGCAGGCCGAAGGGGAAGGCGACCACGGCGGCGACCGCCGTGACCTTCAGCGTGCCCAGGAGCCCGCGGCCGAGGAACGCGAGATAGTCGACCCGCAGGTAGACGACCCACTTGTTCGGGTCCAGCTGCCCGTTCTTCTGGAACTGCCACAGCCCGAGGCCGATCACGGCCAGGATCGCAACGGAGCTGAGGACCGACAGCAGCGCGATGCGCGCCCGTCCCTTGGGGCCTGGCGCGTCGAAGAGCACCTGCGTCGCGGTGCTGGAGGAGCGTCGGGCGCGGGAGGTAGGGGCGGTGGAGACGCTCATGCCTGCGCTCCTGCCGTGACGTCCAGCGTGTTCCGGCGGCGCGAGGAGCCGTGGGTGTCCGGGGAGACGGCCCTCTCCAGCGCCCCGCCGAGGGCGGAGCCGCCCAGCGACATTCCGAGGTAGACGGCGCCGGCGACCAGGAACATGATCACGGCCTGCGCGTACTGGATGTTGAGGGTCTGGGTGACCCAGGTGATCTCGCTGACCGCGATCGCGGAGCACAGCGCCGAGCCGATCACGGTGCCGATGAACACGTTCACCAGCGGCTGGATCATGGTGCGGAAGGCCTGCGGGAGCACCACGTAGCGCAGGGTCCCGAAGAAGCCGAGGCCGATCGAGCGCGCGGCCTCCGCGTGGCCCACGGGGACCGTGTTGATGCCCGAGCGCACGTTCTCGCACACGAAGGCGGCCGACGACAGGGTCAGCCCCAGCACGCCGCACCAGAAGTAGGGCAGACGCAGACCGACGTCCGGCAGTCCGAAGGCGATGAGGATCAGCAGGCTCAGCAGCGGGATGTTGCGGAAGATCTCGACGTAGACGGTCGCGGCCCAGCGCAGCGGCGGGATCGGGCTGACGCGGCACACCGCGAGGACGGTGCCGACGATCAGCGCGAGCACGTAGCCGAGCAGGGTCAGCGCGACGGTGTACGCGATGCCCTGCACCAGCAGGGGGATGTTCTCGGCGATAGCTTGCATCGGTGCCTCTCGGGACGGGGAGGTCGGTAGGCACGGCGAGCTCCTCTCGGGGCCCGCCGCGCCGGCGACGGATCAGGCGGGGAGATCGCCCGGGACGGGCGGCTCGGGCGCATCGCCCTCGATGACCTCGCCGATGGTGGCGGTCCACAGGTCCTTCCAGGTGCCGGAGTCGATGATCTCCTGCAGGAAGGTGTTCACGAAGTCGACGGCGTCGTCATCATCCTTCGACAGGCCCACGCCGTAGGGATCGTCGACGAAGGGATCGCCGACGACGGTGACCTCGGGGTCCGCGGCGGAGTTGCCGAGCAGGACGCCCTGGTCCAGGACGTAGGCGTCGGCCCGCCCTTGCTTGAGCGCGGCGACGCAGGACTCGTTGTCCGGGAGGGTCTGGACGAGCGACTTGTCGTAGTCCGGGATGTTCTCCTCGGCGGCCTGCACCCCGGTCGAGTTCGACTGGGTGACGATCTTCAGCCCGGTGAGGTCCTTGGGGCCGGAGATCTTGTCCTTGTCCTCGGTGCGCACCTGGATCGCGGTGCCGGAGAGATAGTAGGGGCCGGCGAAGTTGATGACCTCGAGGCGTTCGGGGGTGATCGAATAGGTCGCGATCACGCAGTCCACGGTCCCGTTCTCGACGAGGGTCTCGCGCGTCTCGACGGTGGTGTCGATGTACTCGACCTTGTCCGTGATGTCCTCGCCGAGGATGTAGCGGGCCAGGAGCTGGGTGAGACCGGCGTCGAAGCCGGTGGGGTCGCCGCCGGAGGTGCTGGCCAGGGAGAACACCTGGTTGGCGAGGGTTCCGCCGCGCACCAGCTTGTCCTTGTCCTTGATGGCGGTGGCCCAGGCGCTGGCGGAGACGACGTCATCCGCGGCGACCGGGCCGGAGGCGACCGCGTCCCCGAAGGGGCTGCCCGCGCCGCCGGCATCGGATCCGCCGCCGCCCAGGTCGGGGCCGGCGCCCGTGTCGCTCGAGCAGGCGGCCAGGGCGATGCCGACCGGCAGGGCGGCCGCGGCGGCGACGACGGCGCGTCGGCCGGGTCGGAAGGAGGTGGGGGTCATGGATCTCTCCGGTCTCTCGGGTCGCTCCGGCGGAGCTGAGGGTCTGGTGCTGAGGGTCTGGTCTGGTCTGGCCTGGTGCTGAGGGTTTGGTCTGGTCAGGTCTGGCGCTGCGGCTCTGGTGCTGGGGGTCAGGCGCTCGGGACGGGGCGCACGGTCAGTGCGCGAGGATCTTGGACAGGAACGCCTTCGCGCGGTCGCTGCGCGGGGCGGTGAAGAACTCCTCGGGCTCGCCCTGCTCGACGATCTCACCCTGGTCCATGTAGACGACGCGGTCGCAGACGTGCCGGGCGAAGCCCATCTCGTGGGTCACCACGAGCATCGTCATGCCCTGCTCGGCGAGCTCGCCCATGACATCGAGGACCTCGTTGATGACCTCGGGGTCCAGGGCGGAGGTGGGCTCGTCGAAGAGCAGCGCCTTGGGCTTCATCGCCAGAGCGCGGGCGATTGCCACGCGCTGCTGCTGGCCGCCGGAGAGGGCGGTGGGCAGGGAGTTCGCCTTGTCCGCGAGACCCACGCGCTCGAGGAGCTCACGGGCCTGCTGCTCGGCCTCCGCCTTGCTCGCGCCGCGCACCTTGCGGGGGCCGAGGGTCACGTTGTCGATCGCCTTGAGGTGCGGGAAGAGGTTGAAGCTCTGGAACACCATGCCCACGTCGCTGCGGAGCCGGGTGAGGTCCTTGCCCTCCTCGGGCAGACGCTCGCCGTCGATCGTGATCTCGCCGTCGGTGATGGTCTCGAGGCGGTTGATGCAGCGGCACAGGGTCGACTTGCCGGAGCCGGACGCCCCGATCAGCGCGACCACCTCACCGCGGTGGATGTCGAGGTCGATGCTCTTCAGCGCCTGGAAGTCGCCGAAGAACTTGTCGACGCCGCGCAGCGAGATCAGCGCCTCGCCGATCTCCTTCGGGGCGCCGCCGGAGCGCGAGGCCCGGGGCGCTCTCGGGGTGTCCGCGCGGCGTGCTCCCGTGGTGTCCGCGCGGAGTGCTCCCGTGGGCATGCTGCTGTCGCTCATGGTCCGAGAATGCGCGGGAATGGAACATCTGTCCAGATCAGGCCTCGATCGATCGCATGTCGGAACGCTTTCGTGACCAGAGGTGGCGCCCGCGCACCCACCGGCGTCAGGGAGGCGGCGCCCCTGGTATCCACTGGCGTCAGGTGAGCAGGCTCCGCCACATAGCGGCGCCCCTCGCATCCACGGGCATCAGGTGAGCAGGCTCCGCCACATAGCGGCGCCCCTCGCATCCACTGGCGTCAGGTGAGCAGGCTCCGCCACATAGCGGCTCCCTGCACACCAGCCGCCAGTGGACGCGGCCTGCTCTGTCAGCTCCGTGCCAGCAGCCAGTCGCCAGCCACCAGCCGCCAGCCAGCGGGCCAACAGGTCAGCCGGTCAGCCGGTCAGCCGGTCAGCCGGTCAGCCGGTCAGCCGGTCAGCCGGTCAGCCGGTCAGCCGGTCAGCCGGTAAGCCGGCCAACAGGCCAACAGGCCAACAGGCCAACAGGCCAGCCGGCCAGCAGACCACCAGGTCAGGCCCGGTAGTTGCCCTGGTAGACGGCCTCGAAGGGGGCATGGCCGCCCTGACGGTTCTCGATGGAGCTGACCACGACGTCCTTGGCGATGCGCGCGGCCTCGAGCGGCGAGGACCCCTTGGCCAGCTCGGCGGTGACGGCGGCGGCGAGCGTGCAGCCCGCGCCGGAGACCCGCTCCTGGCCGATCTTGGGGCTGCGCAGCTCGACGGTCTGCTCGCCGTCGTAGAACACGTCCACCGCATCCTCGCCCTCAAGCACCACGCCGCCCTTGGCCAGCACGATCACGTCGTACGTGTCATGGATGCGCTTCGCGGCCTCGGTGAGCTCCTCGACGCTCTCGATGGACTTCATCCCCGACAGGGCGAGGGCTTCGAAGTGGTTGGGGGTGACGAAGGTGGCCAGCGGCAGCATCTTCTCCTTGAGCGCGTTGTCGGTGTCCAGCGCCGCGCCGGGCTCCTGGCCCTTGCAGATCAGCACCGGGTCCAGGACCACGTGGGTGAAGCTGCGCTCGGCGAGCGACGCGGCGACGGTGTCGATCGTGGCGGGGGTGCCGAGCATGCCGATCTTCACGGTGTCGATGTCGTGCACCGCGGTGGTGGCCTCGATCTGGTCGGCGATGACCTGCGGCTCCACGGGCACGAAGCGATGCCCCCAATCGTTCTTCGGGTCGAAGGACACGATACAGGTCAGGGCCGCGGTCCCGAAGGTCCCCAGCTGGTGGAAGGTCTTCAGGTCGGTCTGCGCCCCGGCGCCTCCGGTGGTCTCGGAGCCGGCGATGGTGAGGGCGACGTGGGTCATGGCGTTCTCTTCCTGCGAGGTGGTGATCATGTGCGCCGCACGGCGATCGGCCCGACGAAGCCGCCCGACCAGGTCACCCCCGGGGTCGCCCGACGGGGGCGGCCTTCCGAGCAGGCATCCGGACGGACGACGGGGCCGATGCGGCGGCCGTGACCGCGCGCTCCCAGGGCGCCGGCCTGAGCCGGACCCGTCGCGACGGTCGTGTCGCGCGCTCCCAGGGTTCGGAGACCTCGATGTGAGGTGCCACCGACCCGTCGCTGCGACAGGAGGCCGATCCTAACGCCTCGGGTACAGTGCCGGGCGTGCTGACGCCCGAGACCCCGGCGGATATCGCGGACCAGGCCCGGCCCGCGCGCTCCACGACGTCCGGACGCCGCGCCGAGAGTGCCCCCGACCCCGCCACGACACCGCTGTCGGACGACGGGCCTGCGCCGGGCGATCACCCGTCGGCCCCCTCCCCCTGCTGGGATTCCTGCTCGTCCCTCGAGCTCGCCGCGGCGGACGAGCGGCAGGCACCCGGCCGCCGGCCCCGTCCGTCGGCCCCCCGTGCCCAGCGCTCCCGGCAGAGCCCGCGCACCCCGCGCCCGCCCCTGCGCGGTCTGATCGACGACCACCTGGCCTCGACGCTCAAATTCCTGGCGGTCGGCGGGCTCGTGTTCCTCCTGGACGCCGCGATGTACAACCTGCTCGTGTTCTGGCACCCCACCCAGGGCTGGGGCCAGGGCCTCATGCACGGCAACCCGCTCACGGCGAAGGTGCTCACGATCGCCGCCGCATCCAGCCTGACCTACCTCGGCAACCGGCTGTGGACCTTCGGCGACCGCCCGCGCCCGGACACCACCCGCTCGATCATGCTGTTCATCCTGATCAACGTGATCGCCTCCGGGCTGCAGCTGTCCTGTCTGGGCTTCTCCCGCTACGTGCTGGGGCTGGACTCGCTGCTGGCCGACAACATCTCCGGCACGCTCATCGGGCAGATCGTCTCGACGTCGTTCCGCTACGTCACCTACGGCCGCTTCGTCTTCCCGCGCCGCTGAATCCCCCGCTGCTGAATCCCCCGCCGCCGAGGACATCGCCGACAGCGGCCCGGACGATCTGGGCGATCCGTGCCCCTCTCTGACAGACTCGGGGGCATGGAGACCACCGGCCCCTGGACCCGTGCCGCCGCTGCGGCCGGCCTGCTCATCGACGGCGAGGCCCGCCCCACCGTCTTCGCCCGCATGTCCGCGAAGGCGGCCGAGACCGGCGCGCTGAACCTGGGGCAGGGCTTCCCCGACGACGCCCCGCCCGCCGTGGTGGCCGACGCCGCGGTCGCCGCGATCCGGGCCGGGCAGAACCAGTACCCGCCGGGGCTCGGCGAGAGCGTGCTGCGCGAGGCGATCGCCGAGCACCAGTCCCAGTGGTACGGGCTGCGCTGGGACCCCGCGAGCGAGGTGCTGGTGACCACCGGGGCCACCGAGGCGCTGGCCGCGACGATCCTGGCGCTCGTGGAGCCGGGCGACGAGGTGGTGACCCTCGAGCCGTTCTACGACCAGTACGCGGCGATCATCGCCCTCGCCGGAGGCGTGCACCGCACGGTCCCGGTCTCCTCCCGCACGGGCGAGGACGGTGACCTGGTGCTGGGCGTCGTCGAGGAGGACCTCCGCGCCGCGTTCTCCGACCGCACGCGTCTGGTGCTGGTGAACACGCCGCACAACCCCACCGGCCTGATGCTGTGGGTGGGGGCGCTGCAGGCGATCGTCGACGAGGCCGTCGCGCACGACGCGATCATCGTGACCGACGAGGTCTACGAGCACCTGACCTTCGGCCCCGCGCACCTGCCGATCGCGACGCTGCCCGGTGCGAAGGACCGCACCGTGTCGATCTCCTCGGCGGGCAAGACCTTCTCCGTGACCGGGTGGAAGATCGGCTGGATCACCGCCCGGCCCGAGCTGATCACCGCGATCATGAGCCTCAAGCAGTGGCTGACCTACTCTTCGGGGGCACCCTTCCAGCCCGCTGTCGCGGCCGGCCTCGCGATGCCGTCCTCGGCCTTCCACGATCTCGCCCAGGACCTCCGAGAGCGGCGCGACCTTCTCACCGACGGGCTGCGCTCGATCGGGTTCCGCGTGAGCGTCCCGGAGGCCGGGTACTTCGCGGTGGCCGACGCCGCCCCGTTCGGCGAGGCCGACGCCGCCGCCCTGTGCGAGCGCCTGCCCGGGGAGGCCGGCGTGGTGGGGATCCCGCTGTCGGCGTTCTACCGCGACGGGCAGGCCGGCGAGGCGAGCTCGTTCCTGCGGCTCGCGTTCTGCAAGTCCCGCGCCACGATCGAGCAGTCCCTCGAGCGCCTCGAGACGTGGGCGGCTCCGCGGCGCTGAGCAGGACTCGCTGTGGGGGCGTGTCCTTAATGTGACCTTTTGTAGGCATATTGCGCACCCGATTGACGGTTCATCGACTTAATCTTTGATGAACCGGAGACTCCCTCCGGTCCACAACCGCCCCCAAGGAGGGTGGCGCCTCGGCGCCCGTCGCCATGTCCCAGCCTTCGCCAAATATTCCACCCGACCCTTTTAGGCCTGATTCCTGGCAACCAATCAACAATCCACCTCAGGGATCGATACACACGTCCTCAACTGGAGGCGGAGGATACCAGGCACCGAACGGTCAGCCCCCCTCGCCGAATGTTGGTGGTCCCTACGGTTATCCGACGTCGAACTCGCCCTACGGCGGCCCCGGATACCAGCCGTATGCGGGCCCTCAGCCATCTCAGATGGTGCCCGCACAGCCTTCGGGCGGCGCCATCAAGTGGCTGGTCATCGGCTGCCTCGGCTGTAGCGGCCTCCTGGTGTTCGGATTCATCGCCCTCGTACTGCTCGGAGCACTCAGCAGCATTGGCGACAGCACCGAGAGCTCAGGCGGAACGTCCCCTTCGGCGTCCAGCGCGAGTGACGGGGGCGGCGACCCGGGCGCGATCGACGAAGACGGTCCCGATGAGGAAGACGGTCCCACTGAGTCGGCCACAGCAGATCCCCCTGCCGCCGGAACCCCTTCAGGGATGTCCGGCGAGTCCGACGGCTCAGCAATCACAGTGACGTCCACCGAACGGACACAGGAACTGAGCGACTCACTATGGGAGAGTACGACCTCCAACGAGTACTTCGTAGTCAACATCGATTACACAAACAAATCCGAAGAATCCCAGGACCTCTGGGCAAATGACTTCATTCTCGTAGGGACGGACGGCAAAGAGTACTCCTCGAACACAGATGCCTCCCTTGCTGTGGAAGACCCGCTCATAATTGAGGAGGTGAACCCAGGCCTCACTATCAGTGGAACCCTCATATTCGAGGTTCCTCCAGGCACGGAATTCACTGAGATGCGTCTCCAGGAGTCGTTCGGCACCAGCACGTCGCTGACGGTCCCCTTTCCCTAAGCGATAGAGCGCTCCTCGGGAGGAGACAGCGCATCAAGCTCGTGCGGCTCCTCACGGCCGCCCTATGCGAGCGCCTGCCCGCGGAGGCCGGCGTGGTGGGGATCCCGCTGTCCGCGTTCTACCGCGACGGGCAGGCCGGCGAGGCAAGCTCGTACCTGCGACTCGCGTTCTGCAAGTCCCGCGCCACGATCGAGCAGTCCCTCGAGCGGCTCGAGACCTGGGCGGCTCCGCGGCGCTGAGCATCCCCGCAGGGGGATCGACGACTCCGCTGAGCTGCGCCGCGACCCTCGACGACGAGCTCTCCCTGCTCACCGATCATCCGGCGAGCAGGGAGAGCTCTTCAGGTCGTGCGCGTGCCGGCTCTCGTCAGACGGCGACCCACACCGGTTCGCCCGCGAAGTTGAACAGGGATTCGACGGCGAGCTTCCCGTCCTTGGTGTTCGCCTTCGGCACGATCATGCCGACCTCCCAGCTCCCGGTGTCTCCGTCCTTCATGGTCCCGACCTCGATCGAGCTGTGGGGCGTCACAGTGCCCTCGTCGGAGAACCGGTCGCCGCTGCTGCTGACGTACTCGATCACCAGCGACATATATGCCTCGGCCTCGCCATCGCCGTGATAGGTCATCTCGATGGGGATGAGGATGTAGGTCTCGTCGTCAGCAGGCTCGGTGTTGTAGGAGTTGGTCTCCATGACGGTCGAGGTCGCGTCCCAATCGACCTCTCCGATCGTGACGTCCAGGGTGCCGCCCTCACCATCCTCGAGGGTGAACTTCTGCCCGAGGGCGTAGGGGCTGTCCTCGGTGCCCTTGCCATCCCCCGCAGCCGCAGTGGTCTCCTCCTCCGTGGTCGCCTCGTCGGTCGTGGCCTCGTCAGTCGTGGCCTCGTCGGTGGTCGGCTCCTCGGCGGTGGTCTCCTCGTCAGTGGTCTCCTCGGTGGTGGTCTCCTCCTGCGTGGTGGTCTCGCCCCCACCGCCGGGGGTATCGCCCCCACCGCGCGAGAAGAGGAAGATCCCGCCGCCCACGACGATCAGAGCCAGGATGAGCAGCACGCAGCAGCCACCGATGATGAACGGCAGCTTGCCGGGTCCCTTCTTGACGGGCAGCTGCTCGGTCGGCATCTGACCGCTGTCCCCGAAGGCCGGCGCGAAGGACGGTGCGTTCCCGAAGCCGCCCTGCTCGTTCTGCGGGTTCTGCGGGTTCTGCGAGTTCTGCTGGCCGAATGCGCCGTTCGCGGACTGCTGGCCGTAGCCCTGCTGGTCCTGGCCGTAGCCCTGCTGGTCCTGGCCGGCGTTCTGCTGGCCCTGCCCGAAGCCCCCTGGCTGGTCCTGGCCGTATCCACCGTTCGGCGACGGCTGACCGTAGCCGCCCTGCGGATCCTGGCCGAATGGGTCACCGGACGGGGGCTGCTGGCCCCATCCGTTCTGCGGTGGCTGCGACATAGTCTCCTCCGGCGCCGTACCCGGCGCCGTCCCCTCTCTCCCGACACGTCTGTGTGAGGTCGAGCCCCCCTGGGCCCGATCGCCACATAGTACGGGGGCGATCAGGCGCAGGAACGTGCACCGGATCGCTATCCGGTCACGATGGGACGGCGCCGATCCGAGCCGTCACCGCTTCGGGCTGAACGTCTCCCCGTGGAAGCTGCGCCCGGCCACCCGCTCGGACGTGCCGGTGGCGTCGAGGTACGGGGTGATGCCGCCGCGGTGCCGGGGGAAGCCCGCGCCGAGGATGAGCGCCAGGTCGATCTGCTCGGGCCGCTCGACGACGCCGTCCTCCAGCATGATCGCGATCTCCTCCGCGAGCCCGTCCCGGACCCGCTCCAGCAGCGCGTCGCCGACGGGGGCCGAGGACTCCGCTCCGGGCGCGCCCTGTGCGTCGGCCCCGAACACCTCCGCGACCGTCGGGGAGACGGGCGGATGCACGGCGTCCCGGCTGCGCTCGGTGAAGTGTGCGGACTTCTCCGCCATCACGGAGAGGCCCGGCGAGGCGTGGAAACGGTCGCCGAGCTCCCCCTGGAGCACGGTGCCGACGTGGTCGGCGACGGCCAGCCCCACGAGGTCCAGCAGCGCGAACGGTCGCATCGGCAGGCCGAGGGCATCCAGGGAGGCGTCAACCTCGGCCGGGTCCGCGCCGGCGTCGAGCGGGGCGAGCACCCCGCCGAGCACCCGGAACAGCAGGCGGTTGACGATGAACCCGGGCGCGTCGGCGCTGCGTACGGCGAACTTCCGCAGCCGGCGCACCACCTCGAGGCCGGTCGCGAGGGTGGCCTCGTCGGTGGCCTCGGTGTGGATCACCTCGACCAGGGGCATCTTGGCGACCGGGTTGAAGAAGTGCAGGCCCACGACCCGTTCGGGGTGGGCGAGCCCCTCCGACATCGCGGTGACCGAGAGCGAGGAGGTGTTCGTGACCAGCAGGGCGTCGTCGGCCAGGACGCCCTCGAGCTCTGCGAACACGGACTTCTTGATCGTCAGGACCTCGGGGACCGCCTCGAGCACGAGGTCGCAGTCGGCGAGCTGCTGCAGGTCGGTGGTGGCGTCGAGCGCGGCGGCGATCCTCGTCGCCATCTCCTCGTCGATCCGGCCGCGGGCCGCGGTCTGGGCGATGACCTCGCGGGCGGCGGCGAGGCCCTTGGCGGCGGTGGCCTCGTCGAGGTCGCGCATGATCACGGGGACCTGCAGCCCGAGGGCGAGCTGTGCCGCGATCTGGGCGGCCATGAGGCCTGCGCCGGCGACGCCGACGCGCTGGATCTCCCGCGCCCCGTCGACGGGCCGACGGCCGGGCTTGCCGCGACGCAGCAGCTCGGCGCTGTACATCGAGGCCGCGGCGGCATCGGAGCGGACGAGCTCGGCGAGCGCGTCGGCCTCCCGGGCCAGGGCGTCCTCCAGGGTGGAGCCGGGCAGCTTCTGGAGCAGGCCGATGGCGCGGGCGACAGCGGGCGCGCCCTGGCTCTCGAGCCGGGCGGACCAGGTGCGGCGAGTCTCGGCACTGCCGTGCGCGGCATCGAGTGCGTCGAGCAGAGCTTCGGCCTCGGGGGTGTCGACGCCGGGCAGCGGCGCCTCGCGGCCCGCCCAGGCACCGGGGATCGGAGAGGTGGAGGACACGACGGCCTCGACGACGCTCGGGTCGACGATGTCGGTATCCGCCTCGTCGACGTCGACGTGCGCGGCGATCAGCGCGGCGAACTCGTCGAGCGCCTCGTCGAGGTCCTCGGCGATCTCGTCGATCAGTCCGATCTCGAGGGCTTCGTCGGCCCCCAGCTGCTTGTCGCGGGCGGGGTCCTCGAGGATCATCCGCACCGCGTTCTCCGGGCCGACGACGGACTGGAGGAGCGTGGTGCCGCCCCAGCCGGGGAGGATCCCGAGGCTGGTCTCGGGGACGCCGAGGCCCTTCACGCCGGCGGCGGCCGTGCGGACGTCGGCCATCAGCGCGACCTCGAGGCCGCCGCCGAGCGCGACCCCGTTGAGATGCGCGAGGACCGGGACGGAGCTGGTGCGCACGCGGACCTGGAGCGCATGGGCGGCCCGGGTCATGGCCTCGACGTTCGAGACGGCGGTGGGGTCGGTGAACATCGACAGGTCGGCGCCGGCGAGGAAGACGCGACCGGTGCCGGTCAGGGCGACGGCCTGGATCTCCCCGGCCTCGGCGCGGTCGAGCGCGGTGCCGATCGCCCCGGTGACGGCGTCGATCGAGCGGGGGCCGAGGGTCGCGGGCCGCTTCTCCTCACCCTCGGGCGGGGCGAAGGTCAGCACGGCCACGGTGCCGACGCCGGGGTGCTCGCGGTCCTCCGTGAGGACTCGGGTGACGTGCTCGGTGTAGCTGCTCATCGGTGACCTTTCGCGATCTCTTCGTCGAGGGGTGGCGGATCCCCGCACGGTTGTCTGATACCGCGGGTTTCAGATAGATCATGCCTCAGAGCGCGGGCCGGTGTCCACCGCGGCCGCAGCGCTCAGGCGAGGTCGGGCAGGGTCCGGCACAGCCGGGCATGCTCCCGCGCGGCCTGGCACGGTCGGGCAGGGTCCCGGGCGGCCTGGCACAGTCAGGCCGCAGTCACCCACGTGCCCTCCTCGAGGTCCGCGGCGACGACCGGGGAGAGCACGATGTGCCCGCCCTCGGGGGCGTCCTGCGGGATCAGGAAGGCGATCTGCTGGGAGAAGTCGGTCCCGTCGGCGACCTCCCAGGGCAGCTGGGACTGGAGGGGCGTGATGGCATAGCTGTCGCCGTACTCCGTGCCGTCCTCGGCCACGTAGGTCACGCTCACCCAGAACGCGGTCGAGAGAGTGCCCTCGCCGCGGAAGGCCGCCTCCAGCGTGGTCAGCATGTACTTCTCGCCGGACCCGGGGGCGTCGTTGAACGTGTTGGCCTCCGCGACCTCCGTGGTCGCGTCCCAGTCGATCTCGGTGACGGCGACCTGCACTTCGCCGATGTACTCGTCGGGCGAGACGACGGGGAAGGTGGTGCCCATCGGCACAGCCGCCTCCTTGCCCACGGGCGCGGCCTCGAGGGATTCCCCGGTCCCGCCGGTCTCGGTGCCAGCGGTCTCCGACGGGTCACCGCCGGTGACGGCACGCACCCCGAAGAAGCCGCCCACACCGAGGAGCAGTCCCAGGATCAGGGCGACGCATCCGATACCGGCGAAGAAGGTCGTCCGGGAGGAGCGAGGGCGCTGTCCGTCGGGCCCGCCGGCGCCCATCGGCTCGGTGCGCGGCGTCGGGGCAGGGGTGCGCAGAGATGACTGGTCCATGGTGTGCCGAGCGTGCGCCGGGGTCCCCCTCCTCAGCGTGGCGTGCGGCGCGCGGCGAAGATCCGTGCGTCTCGGGCAACGCTAACGCACCCGGGCTGCTGCGGGACGACGCAGCGAGTGGTCACCGCGGGTCGAAGTAGAGGATCTCGCCGCTGTAGGTCTCCACCCCGAGCCGGAGCCCGTCGAGCTCGTCGTCGGGGAGCAGGAGCAGGCTGTGGAACTCGGCGCTCTGCCCGCTGCCGAGCGGCCGCACCTCCTGCATCGGATCGGGGAGGAGCCCCTGCGCGATGTCCTGGTAGTAGGCGCGGTGGGACTCCCCGGAGATCCACAGCTCCTCGACGGGGGCGAGCTGCCCCGGCCCGTCGTAGACGACCTGATAGGCCACCTCGACCAGCCGGTAGCCGTCCTCGACCACCGTCGTGCCCCGGGCGCCCGGAAGGCTCGCATCGAGATCCACGGCGAGGGCGCTCACGCTGATCGTGCCGCCGGTCCACGTCGTCCAGCTGAGGGTGTGCTCACCGACGACGGCCGGGTCGTCGAAGCCGCCGGTGCCGTCCGAGAGCTCCTCACCCTGGTCATCGGTGACGACTCCGGGGGTCTTGTCCGGCGCGGCCTCCTGCGTCTGCCCGGAGCGCGTGGCGGGCGCCGCGGCCGGGTCGGGGTCCGGATCCTGATCGAGCAGCCGCAGTGCGCCGCCGACGATCAGGCCGACGGAGCCGACCAGCGCCACCACCTGCAGCGCGACGATGGCGACGATCGCCCACGGCGGGAAGCCGCGCGAGGGCCGTTCGCCCTGCGGATCCGGGCCGGCGGCGCCGGGTGACCGACGCTCTGAGGCGGGCGTGGACGAGAGCGCTGGCGCGAACATCTCCGTCTCCGACGGGAGGGACCCACGCTCCCAGTCGTAGCCGGACGGGGTCCCCCGCTGCTGCTCCATGGGACGAGCATAGGCGTGAGCCGCACCCGGCGCGCCGTCGTGACCAGGACGGGCCGGAGGGATCCGCATGAGCCCGGACAGCACGATGCGCCGCACCTCCCCCTCCCCGGGAAGCACGGCGCACCGCGGATACGGGACGGGGCCCCCACCCCGTCCCACCCGGGTCAGACCGGGAGCTGGGAGAACAGGTACGTGACGTCAGATCCGAACCCCGGCTGAGCGGTGGCGTACCAGGTGCCGTCGCCGCCGCCGTCGGTCGTTCCGGCGACCTCGCAGGTGGCGTGCGCCCCGGCGTCGAGCACGGCGCAGTCGATGGTGATCTCCGGCGGGACATCACCATCGGGGTGCTCGGCCATCAGCACCGCGTTGAACGCGGCATCCTCGACATCCGCCGCAGTGACGTTCTCGAGCTCCGCCACCCCAGTCCCCCAGAGTCCCAGCGGCGTGCCCTCCTGGATCGACAGAGCCGTGAGCCCGTCGGCGTCGGCGCTGAGCAGCAGCGCCGAGTGGCCGAACGCCACAGGCACCAGCCGTGCCTCGATCGGGAGCTCCTGCGATCCCTCGGTGAGCAGGCAGCTCGCCGAGGATCCTGCCAGCGAGGCGATGCCCTCGCACTCGACGTCCGTCCCGCCGAAGAACTCCTGGCCCGCGACCTCCTCGCCGGTCATCGACGTCACGGCCCGATCCTCCCCGTACAGATAGTTCATGACGAAGTACTGGGTCCCGTTGGAGGCGGGCACAGTCTCGGTCGAGATGGTCCCGGCCCAGTCGGCAGGAAGATCGACGGGGGTTCCGCTGTCCGAGCCGTCTCCCTGGTCGCCACCACCCTGGTCGCCACCCTGGTCGCCACCCTGGTCGCCACCCTGGTCGTCGCCACCCTGGTTGTCACCTTGGTCGTCACCACCCTGTTCGTCACCACCCCGACCGTGGCCGCCGTCCCCCCGGCCCTCGTCGTGGCGATGCTCTGCGCTCCTCCCCTGGGAGCTGTGGTCACCCGCCCCACCCGTCTCATCGGCAGCCGACTTGTCGGCGCCGCCGTCAGCAGCCGTGCCAGCAGCCTTGTCGACACTCTTGCCGACATGCTTGTCGGCGCTCTTGTCGACCACAGCCGCGGCGTCGTCGGCGCCGGTGCCGGCTCCGGAGCCCGCGTCCGCGTCCGCCACGACCGCGCCCTGCCCCTCGGCTCCTCCGGCACGCGCCCCCTCGGCGCTGTCCGGAGCCGGGGCTCCACCACAGGCGCTCAGGAGTGCCCCTGTCGCCATCACCGCCATCAGCATCGACCCTCTGCGCACTCGGCGCCCACCACGCGTTCCTGCAGACATTGTGTTCACTCCCCCGTGAAATCGGCCCGGTCCGAGACGGATCGCCTCGTTGGTTCCGGCAGGGACTGCGTCGTCCCCGGAAGCGACTTTACGATCTCTTGACCTAACTACCAACTGTTCTTTAATGGAGAACTTGTGAAGGAAGCCTTGCTAACCACAACCGTCAGGTTGTAGGTTCGTCGTGTGCATCAGATCTCCGACGACCGGGTCGACGCCTGGTTCCACGCCCTCTCGGACAGGACGCGCCGCGACATCCTGCGACGCGTCCTGGTCACCGAGCAGTCGGTATCGTCCCTGGCCAGGAACTACTCGATGAGTCTGACCGCCGTGCAGAAGCACGTCGGCGTGCTCGAACGAGCAGGCCTGATCACCCGCCGCCGCACCGGCCGGGAGACCCTGACCCGGGGCGACGCCGGCACCGTGCGCTCCGCCGCGCAGCTGCTCACCGAGCTGGAAGCCGTCTGGCGCGAGCGCATCGCCCGCATCGCCCGCATCGACGATCTCCTCGACGCCGAGGCCGACCCGGCTCCGACGCCCCCGTCCCACCCGAAGGACTGATCATGCCTGTCACCGATATCAGCCACGACCTCGACGCCCTCACTCTGACCATCACCGCGCAGTTCGCCGCACCCGTTCAGCGCATCTGGGACATCTACGCGGACCCGCGTCAGCTGGAGAAGGTGTGGGGCCCGCCGGAGTACCCGGCCACGGTGGTCGACCACGATCTCTCCCCGGGCGGTCGGGTCACCTATTACATGACCGGCCCGGAAGGCGATCACGTCTACGGGTACTGGAACGTGCTCACGGTCGAGGAGCCCTCCTCCTTCAGCTACGAGGACGGCTTCGCGGATGAGAGCTTCGCCCCGAACCCCGAGATGCCGACCTCGACCTGCGTGAGCACCTTCACCGAACAGGACGGGACCACCCTGGCGAGGTACGTGACGACCTTCGGAACCCGTGAGGGTCTCCAGACGGTGCTCGACATGGGCGTCGAAGAGGGCTCGCGCTCCGCGATCGACCAGATCGACAGCCTCGTCGCCTGATCACCTGATCACCTGATCACCTGATCACCTGATCACCCTCAACGCGGCCGTCTCGCACGGGGCGGCTGCTTCGCACGGGGCGGCCGCCGCGCGTCACAGGGCGACTCTGGGCGCGAGCGTCTGCTCTGCGACACATTTCTGGGCACCACAGGCCATCGGGAGTAGCGTCGCTGCGTCGGCTCCAAGGGCCGACGGAGCGACGCTCCTCTCCGATCTCCGATGCCTCCCGAGGAGCCTGATGACCCTGCAGGACCAGTCCGCCCGCGAGCCCTCGCCCGAAGGACCCGACATCGCGGACGATGCCGTGCCGGACCCTTCCTTGCCGGACACTTCCGAGCTGAGCGATGCCGTGCTGGACGACCCCGTGCTGGACAACCCCGTCTGGTCCTCGCTGACCGGCCACCACGCGCACCAGGCGGTCGGGAACGACCTCGTCAAGCACTTCCCCGAGGACGTCTCCCCCTTCGTCGGGGTGAAGGACTGGGAGCATCCCGACGTGTGGGACGCGGTCCTGGACCTGTTCGGCCACGGCGCCACCGTCGGCGTCTCGCATGCCGACCCGGTGCTGCCCGAGGGCTGGGAGCAGGTGTTCTCAATCCCCGGCGTCCAGCTGACGCAGACGGCTCTGCTGCGCGCCCGCCCCGACTCCGAGGCCCTCGAGCTCGGCGCCGCGGACTCGCCCGACATGCTCGCCCTCGTCGAACGGACCAAACCGGGACCGTTCCTGCCCCGCACCCATGAGCTGGGGCGGTACGTCGGGGTCCGCCGCGAGGGGCGCCTGATCGCGATGGCCGGGGAGCGCCTGCACCCCGACGGCTGGACCGAGATCAGCGGGGTCGCGGTCGACGCCGACCATCGCCGACAGGGTCTCGCCTCCCGCCTCGTGCTCGACGTCGCCTTCCACATCCAGCAGCGCGGCGACCGGGCCCTGCTGCACGCGTCGGCCGCCAACACCGGGGCGATCAGCGGCTACGAGAAGCTCGGCTTCGCGCTGCGGCGACGAGTCACGTTCGGCGCCGTCCGCACGCCCTGAACCCGCCCGATGCCCTGCCCGGACGGCGGCTCGTGACGTACGGTGGAACGCCCTAGGAGGTCCGAGATGACGACGTCGACCGCCGCCCTCCCCACACCCCGCCGCGTCCCTCGCGCTGTGCATGTGGCGGAGGCGATCCTCTACGGTGCCATGGCGGCGCTGCTCTTCGAGGTGCTTCCTCTGCCGATCATCGCCCGGCTCCTGCTCCTCCTCGTGCTCCTGGCACTGTTCGGCACGCTCGGGATCACGGCACAGATCCGGTGCTGGGGAGCCTTCATCGCTCCCGCGTTCACGCCGGCACGGGTCGCGAGCTCGGTGTTCATCGCGGTGAGCTACCTGCTGGCCACCTGGCTGCCCCATGACGCGCCGTTCGCATGGCGCGCAGCGGTCACCGTCGCGCTGCCTCTCGCCTACTACCTGCTCATGCGCTGGGACGATGCCCGCACAGTCGAGTTGCTGCGCAGCCGTGAAGAGGCCCACCGCGCTCGTGGAGCACATCCCGCGGCCGGCACGCGCTCCCCCGTCTGAGCAGATCGGCCACAGCGGCGATCGTCCCGGCACCCCTCGTCGAGGCCGACGCTCAGCGCTCAGTGATCAGTGATCAGCACTCAGCGCCGCCACCCGCTCAGAGGGCGAGCGACTCTGCGGAGCAGGACTCCGTCGTGATCTCTGCATCGGCGATGCGGAGCGTTCCCTGCGCCGAGAGCGTCACCTCGGCCCCGTGCTCGTCCGCGGCGCGGACCAGGTACAGCGCTCCCTGTCGCGTCGGGCGTTCGAGCTCGGAGAACCCGTGCTCGACGAGCACCGGGTCGACTGCCGCGATGATCTCGTCCCATCCGTCGTCCCCGGAGACGCCGAGCAGGGTCGTCCCGGTCTCCCAGTCGCCCGGCGAATACCGGCACACTCCCTCTCGCTCCTGCACCTCCCGCCGGTGCTCGAGAAGGCTCCACTCCTGACCGGTCGACTCGCCGAGTGCGGAGGTGAGCTCCGCGGCGACCTCGTCGTAGTGCGCGACGGCCTCTCCCGCGGGCAGAGGCACCACGCCACCACAGGCGGTGAGCAGCGCCGCGGCGGAGAGCAGCAGTGGGACACGGCCGGTGCGTCGGCGCTCTGTGCGGCACGCAGCATCGTCCACCGTCGTGCGCGCAGTCATCCGTCCCCCCACCCCGTTGTCGACTCACTCTGTCGACCACTCACTCCGTCAACCACCCGCTCCGTCGACCACTCGTCATCCGTCGCGATCGTCTCGTCGTTCGTCGCGATCGTCTCGTCGTTCGTACCGATCGTCGTCCGTCTCCAGAGCGCGGCCGAGCATCTCGTGCCTCCCGACAGTGTGCACGATCGGAGCCGCGAGGGCTGGTGCGCGAGGGTCCGCCGTCTCCGGGCAGACCGAGCCTCCTCCCCCAGGTACGGTCGTCGCATGGATGACACCGCGATGTGGCCGCAGCAGCTCGAGGACCTGGATCGCAGCGATGAGTCCCTGAGGGGATGGGTGGCGGAGCGGATCCATCGGCTCGAGGCCGACGGGCGTCGCAGCGCCGATACCCACCTGGTGAGCGTGGACCTGCCTCCGAGCTGGGACATCCAGCTCTACCTCAAGGACGAGTCGACGCATGCCTCGGGCAGTCTGAAGCATCGGCTGGCCCGCTCGTTGTTCCTGTTCGCCCTGGTCAACGGCCAGCTGCGGCCGGGCATGCCGGTGATCGAGGCGTCCTCGGGGTCCACTGCCGTCAGCGAGGCTCATGTCGCCAAGATGCTGGGGATCCCGTTCGTGGCGGTGGTGCCGCGGTCCACCAGCACCAGCAAGATCGCACTCATCGAATCGGCCGGCGGCCGCTGCCACTACGTGGATCACGCCGAGCAGATGGCCACCGAGGCGCAGCGCCTGGCCGACGAGCAGGGCGGGCTGTTCATGGACCAGTTCACCCATGCCGAACGGGCCACCGACTGGCGCGGGAACAACTCGATCGCCGTCAGCGCGCTCGCGCAGCTGGAGCTCGAACCGCATCCGGTGCCGCGCTGGATCGTCGTCGGCGCCGGCACGGGCGGCACCAGCGCGACCTTCGGCCGTCTGCTGAGGTATCGCAGCCTGCCCACCGGGCTGTGCGTCGCCGATGTCGAGAACTCCGCGTTCTTCGAGGGCTGGGTGCAGCAGGACCCCACGGTGACCACGGACCACAGCTCCCGCATCGAAGGCATCGGTCGCCCCCAGGTCGAGCCGAGCTTCGTGCCCGGGGTGGTGGACCGGATGATCCGGGTGCCGGACGCGGCCTCGATCGCCGCCGCCCGCCACCTGTCGGAGCATCTGGGGAGGCGCGTCGGGGCGTCGACCGGCACCAACCTGATGGCGGCGGCGCAGCTGATCGCCCAGATGCGCGAGCGCGGTGAGAGCGGCTCGGTGCTCACGCTGCTGTGCGACAGCGGCGACCGCTACGGGGACACCTACTTCGACGACGACTGGGTCGCGGCGCAGGGCTGGGACCTGGCCCCCTGGCGGGCAGAGCTCGAGCGGACTCTGCCGCTCGGGGGCGCCTGAGCCGGGTCCGGTGGGGACTCCTCCCCCTCCTCGGCGTGCCGCGTCCCCAGTACGCTGGCGGCACACGGCTCGGGGGAGCCTGGAGGAGGGGATCCATGATGACCGCACGACGACCCGGGGCACTTGCCCTGCTTGGCGCGCTCACGCTCGCCCTGAGCTCCTGCTCGTTGCTGCCCGCCGGGGACGGACCTGAGCTCGCCGACGACGACGTCATCACCATCGGCAGCTCCGCCGCGGGGATGTTCGGGTACTTCGGAGAGGGCTCCACGACGATCGCGGCCGACACCATCAGCCAGCGCTACGAGCTCCCGAACGGGGCGGTGATCTACGAGACCACCGATGAGCTCGACCCCGAGGCGCGCGACCTCATCGAGAAGAGGGCCGGCGCCTATGTGGTCTGGGAGGGGAAGCTCTCGGAGAAGGAGCACAATCCCTGCACCGACATCGCGGCCACGAGCGTCTCGATCTCCGGATCGATCACCCACGACTCCGACGTGCAGGACTGCGGCGACGGCACGCCCCTGCGCGACCTGGAGGATTCCGTGCGCGATGCCGACCCCGAGCCGCTCGGGCAGCTCGCCCACCCCGTCGACGACTGGACGATCGAGATTCGTCCCTGGACCGAGGACGGCCCCACCGGGGGCGGCCCGGACGAATCGGCCCCGGTCGAGCGATACGAGCTCTCCGCGGCGCGGCACGAGATCGGGATGGGGATCACCGGGGAGACCCCCCCCCCCCGGCAGGCTGGGGCGACGAACTCGCGCCCGACGAGGGGGACGGCGCACCCCTGGGCTGGGACACCACCGGCACCGTGCTCACCGACCTCAACGCCTTCCTGCTGAATCAGGACACGCTCGGCTGCGGTGATCAGACCGGGGAGAACCGAGTGATCAAGCAGGGGAAGCCCTCTCAGACCTGGACGTACCGCCTGTGCCCCGGCCAGCACAGCGAGGTCCTCGCCCAGACCCTGCGTGGGCTGTGACGCGTACCGCGGCGTCGGCGGACATGGAGCGGCGGGAGATCGAGGGCACCTGCACGAGGCAGCCGGCGCACCGGCCTCGGTGGGGCGTCGGGTGGGATGCCGGACGCTGCCCGCCGGCTCAGAGGCCGGGGGCTACGCTCGGGCGATGGAGCCAGCGCAATCCGCCACGCCCCGGCCGCAGGGCCTGCGCCGCGTCACGACGGTCCTCGCCCTGCTCACCGCCGGTCTGCTCACGGTAGGAACCGGCCTCGTCCTCCTGGCCTCACCGCCGGCGCTGATCGGCGCTCTCGCTCTGCTGCTGAGCCTGACACCGCTGGCCGTCGCGGCCGTGACCCTGCGTCCCCGGGCTCCGGGCCCCGTCACCACG
This sequence comes from Brachybacterium sp. AOP3-A1-3, assembly GCF_052378285.1. Taxonomy (NCBI): domain Bacteria; kingdom Bacillati; phylum Actinomycetota; class Actinomycetes; order Micrococcales; family Dermabacteraceae; genus Brachybacterium; species Brachybacterium sp. AOP3-A1-3. The sequence goes on from NZ_JBQSXM010000006.1 coordinate 83,486, forward strand.
GCGGACCTCCTGACCATGCTGCGCCTGCTGGGAGCCGGGGCGCTCGCTGCGGTGACCGTTCTCGCCCTCGCCGGGCAAGTGCCCTCGCGCGGGTGGGTCCTCGCGGCGCTGATCGGCGTCGCCCTCGCCTCCGACGGGATCGACGGCCACGTGGCCCGGCGCACCGGAACCGCTGGCCCGATCGGGGCCCGCATCGACATGGAGGCCGACGCAGCGCTGGTCATGGCGCTCTCCGCGCTCGCCGCGATCACCGTGGGCCCCTGGGTGCTCGCGATCGGGCTGATGCGCTACGCGTACGTCGCGGCCTCAGGGATCCGCCCGGCGCTGCGCCGACCGCTCGGCTACAGCCTGTCCCGGCGGCTGATCGGTGCCCTCCAGGGCGTGTCCCTGCTGGCGGCGACGGTGCCCGTGATCCCGGCGCAGCTGGCCACCGGGATCCTCGCCGTCGCGCTCGCCCTGCTCGTGCTGTCCTTCGGGCGGGACGTCATCGCGCAGGAGCGGGCAGAGTGGCGAGCGCAGGCAGGGATGCAGGAGCAGGCACGCGTGCAGGAGCAGGCACGGGCCCAGGAGCAGGCCTGAGCCACAGGAGCAGGCCTAGGGCACAGGAGCAGGTGCTGTGAGCCTGCTCCCGTGCCGGGTATCCCTCACACGAAGGCGCTGGTCCCCGTGATCGAGCGACCCACGATGAGCGACTGCATGGTGTCGGTGCCCTCGTAGGTGTGCAGCGCCTCGATGTCGCTGCGGTGGCGCACCACCCGGTTCTCCAGCAGGATGCCGGAGCCGCCGAGCAGATCCCGGGCGTCGGAGGCGATCTCGCGGGCCGCGCGGGTGTTGTGCACCTTGGCCAGCGAGGCCTGCTCAGGGCGGATCGTGCCGTCGGCCTCGAGCTCGGCGAGGCGCACGCAGTAGAGCTGCATCGAGGTGAGGGTCTGCAGCATGGAGGCCAGACGCACCTGGACGCTCTGCGCCTTCGCGAGCGGGCGCCCGAACTGGATGCGTGTGGTGGCGTGCTCGAGCGCGGCCTCGTAGCAGGCGGTCGCATGGCCGAGGGCGCCCCAGGCCACGCCCGCACGCGTCGCGAACAGGACTGTCGAGGTGTCCTTGAAGGAGCGGGCGCCGGGCAGGCGGGCGTCCAGCGGGACCGTGACCTCGGTCAGCGTGATGTGCGCCTGGTGGATGGCGCGCAGGGCGACCTTGCCGCGGATCACCTCGGCCTCGTAGCCGGGCAGCGACTGGTCGACGAGGAAGCCGCTGACCTGGCCGTTCAGAGCCTCATCGCTCGGATCCTCGACCCGGGCCCACACCACGGAGACGTGGCAGCCGGCGCCGTTGCCGATCCAGCGCTTCTCGCCGCTGAGCACCCAGCTGTCCCCGTCCCGGCGGGCGACGGTCTCCAGGGAGACGGAGTCGGAGCCGTGATCGGGCTCGGTGAGGGCGAAGGCGGCGTACTCGGTGCCGGTCGCGAGCGGCTCGGCCCAGCGCTGCTTCTGCTCCTCCGAGCCCAGCAGCATGATCGAGCGCAGCGCGAGGCCGCCCTGCACGCCGACCATGGTGCCGACGGATCCGTCGATCCGCGAGAGCTCCATGTTCACCAGGCCCGTCGCGAGCGGGGTGAGCGAGCGATGTCCGGGGACGTCGAGCCCGTCGGTGAGCAGATCGAGCTCGCCGAGGCGGCCGACCAGCTCGATCGGGTACTCGCCGCGGTCCCACCAGTCGTTGATCCGCGGGAGCACCTCGGCGGCCAGCGAGCGCGCGTCACGCCAGGCCGCGAGATCCTCACCGGCCACGTCCTGGAACAGGGAGAAGTGGTCCGCGGTGACGGGGAGCAGCTCGGCCGGCGTCGCGGCGGTCGCGTCGGGCGCGGAGACCACGGCGCGGTCGGTCACGACGGAGTCCTGCCGGTCATCCTCGGGACTGCCGGGGTTGCCGCCGAGGGAGATGTGCCCGGGGGTGGGGGCGTTCCAGGGAGTGCTGTTCGTGCTGGTCATCAGGACATCCTCTCGATGATGAGGGCCATTCCCTGCCCGCCGCCGACGCACAGGGTGGCCAGGCCGAAGCGGCCGTCGCGCTCGCGCAGACCGTTCAGCAGGGTGGTGGTCAGGCGGGCGCCGGTGGAGCCCCAGGGGTGGCCGAGCGCGATCGCGCCGCCGTGGACGTTGAGCTTGTCGTGGTCGATGCCGAGATCCTCGGCCGACGGGAGCACCTGGGCGGCGAAGGCCTCGTTGATCTCGACCAGGTCGATGTCGTCGATGCTCATCTCGGCGAGCGCGAGTGCCCTGCGGGTCGCCTCGACCGGTCCGAGACCCATGATCTCGGGGCTGAGGCCGGAGACGCCGGTGGCGACCACGCGGGCGAGCGGCGTGATGCCGAGCTCCTTCGCGTACTCGGCCTCCATGATCACGAGGGCGGCGGCGCCGTCGTTGAGCGGGCAGCAGTTGGCGGCGGTGACGGTCCCGTCGGGGCGGAAGACGGGATCCAGGGCGCCGACGGACTCGAGGGTGACGCCGGCGCGCGGGCCGTCGTCGGTCGCCACGACCGTGCCGTCGGGCAGGGTCACCGGCGTGATGTCGCGCTCGAAGAACCCCGAGGCGATCGCGGCCTCGGCGCGGTTCTGCGAGCGCACGGCGAACTCGTCCTGGGCGGCGCGGGAGATCCCGCGCAGCTCGGCGACGTTCTCCGCGGTCTGACCCATCTGGATGTAGGCGTCGGGCAGCTCGCCGTCCTCGCGCGGATCGTGCCAGGGGGCGGGGATCTCCCGGCTGGCGCGCCGGTCGGTGCGCTCCCAAGCCTCGCGGAACTGCGGGTCGCGGGCGTCCTCGTCCATGAGCTTGCCGGTGCTCGAGGAGATCGACTCGACGCCGGCGGAGATCACGGCCTTCGCCTCGCCGGAGACGATGGCGTGGAACGCGGCGCGGGTGGTCTGGATCGAGGAGGCGCAGAAGCGGGTCACGGTCGCGCCGGGCACGGCGTCCAGGCCGAGGCGGATCGCGACGGTACGGGCGAGGTTGCCGCCCTGCTGCCCCTCGGGGATCGCGCAGCCCAGCTGCAGGTCGTCGATGGTGCTCGGGTCCAGCTGCGGTACCTGGTCGAGGGCCGCCTGGATCATCTGGGCGGCGAGGTCGTCCGGGCGGACGTCCTTGAGCGAGCCCTTGCGGGCGCGACCGATGGGTGAGCGGGCGGTGGCGACGATGACGGCCTCGGGCACGTGGTTCTCCTTAGACGGCGATGTCTTCTTGGACGGCGGTGTCTTCGGGCGCCGCGGAGAACTCCCCGACACCCGGTCTTTAGGTGATACTACGGGTTGCAGGTACCTGATGTGAAGTCCGGCGAGGACTCGACCGCACGGGCCAGCCGCGCCGAGGAGCGAGGAGCAGGCGTGCCAGAGCGTCGATCGCGGCGCCGAGAGCACCGATCACGAGGATCACGACGAGCATCTCGTCGTAGGCGAGACGATCACGGGCGTTGAGGATCTCGTAGCCGAGCCCGCTGGTGACTCCGAGCATCTCCGCAGGGACCAGCACCACCCAGGCGATGCCGAGCGCCAGGCGCACCGACTGGAGCACCGCAGGCCGCACCGAGGGGACGACCACGGTTCGCAGGATCTCCCGTCGTCGGGCTCCAAGGGTGTGCGCGACGGCGACATAACGCTGGTCGATCGACCCCACCGCGGAGGCGGCTCCCAGCAGGATCGGCCAGATCGCGGCGGCCGCCACCAGGAAGATGACGGGGGCGGAGCCCACGCCCAGCAGGGCGACGGCCACCGGGGCCCAGGACAGCGGCGAGATCATCCGGACGAACTGGACCGGCCCGGCGGTGGCCCAGCGCGTGGGGCGATGCAGGCCGATCAGCGCCCCGGCGGGGATCCCCAGCAGCGCGGCGATCACGAGCCCCGCCAGCAGCCGCACCGTGCTGGTCACAAGATCCTGGAGCAGCACGCCCGTGGACAGCAGCGAGGCCAGGGCGCCGGGGACCCGCCACGGGGAGAGGGCGGCGAGCATCGGGCTGCCGGGCCCTCCGACGGCGGTGAACGCCCACCAGGCGAGCACGGTCGCGACCGCGCCGCATGCTCCCCACGCCAGGGCCGCGCGAGGGGGTCGCGCGAGTCGCGACCGAGCGCTGCGGGACCCTCCGACAGCAGGCACCGGCGCGGGGCCGTCCGGGGGTTCCAGATCGTCGGGGTCCAGCTCGGTGGGGGCGATGCTCACGGAAGGATCTCCTCGGTGTCGTCCAGGCCCGCCAGCGCCGCCGGGTCGAGACGGTGGGCGGCGTCCCGCAGGGCGTCGTCGTCGACGACGAGTCCGTGCACCGCGGCGGGGTCGATCCGGTTGAGCTCACCGAGGGGCGCGTCCAGGAGCGTGTCACGCATCTCCTCGACGAGCCGGGCGGTGAACCCGGGGCGCAGGACGGGGGTGAAGTCGATGGTCTCGCCGTGCCAGTCGGGATGCTCGACGCGGGCATGGCCGGCATCGGGCCGGTGCAGGGAGGCGCGGATCGCCGGCAGGGGCTGCGGCAGGTAGGTGCCGGCGAGGTCCGCGGCGACCCCCTCGCGATCCTCACGGCAGGTGCGCTGTGCGCGCACCAGGGCCTCGGCGACGGCGTCGATCTGAGCCGCCGGTCGTCGCAGCAGACCCCCGGAGGCGACCGTCACGCAGCAGGGGTGGGAGCGCCAGACGTCCCCGAGGAAGCGGCCGATGGTGCCCACGCCCTTCGCCTCCCCCATCGCGTTGAAGGGGTCGGCGACGGTGTATCCGCCGATCGAGCCGGCGTCGAGAGCGGGGATCATGTCCGCTGGGGCCATGGGAACCAGCGCGACCTCTCCGCGCGTCGCCGAGGGGGTGCGGCGCACGACGGGGGTGAGCCCCTCGGCACGGAGCATCTGCTGGACGATGACGTTGTGGATCGAGTACCAAGCCGGGATCGCGAGGGTACGTCCGGCGAGTGCGGCGGTCTCCGGGACGTCCCGGCCGAGGGTGAGAGCCGAGCCGTCTACGTGGTTCGCCCCCAGCACGCGGATGTCCGCCCCGAGGTCCAGGCGCATCTGCAGCGCCATCGGGAACAGCAGGTGGACCAGGTCGACGCTTCCTGCGAGCAGCGCCTCGCCCATCGAGGCCCAGGAGCGCAGGCGCACCGGCTCGGCGACCTCGATCCCGGCCTCCTGGAAGTACCCGCGGGCGTGCGCGATGAGCAGCGGGGCGGCGTCGGTGATCGGGAGGTAGGCGATCCGCAGCGGGCCCGACGGGTCCGGTGTGGCGGCGCGACCGCGGCGCACGCCGAGACCGAGACCGGCGCCCGCCGCCCCGGCCAGCAGGGTCGCCGAGCCACCTCCCAACAGTGCCCGACGGGTCGGGCGCACGGTCATGCGATGGCTCCGAGCGATCCCGCCCGGTAGTGGGCGAGCACCTCGTCGCGGCCGGTGCCATCCTCACGGGCCGCCAGTGGGCGGTGAGACCGCGCGGCCCGTCGAGATAGACGATGCGGTCGGCGACCGTGAGCGCCTCGTCGACGTCATGGGTGACCAGCACCGCGGAGATCCGAACCCGGGTGAGGACCTCCCGCAGCCACACCTGCAGGTCGGCGCGGATCGCCGGATCGAGCGCCGAGAACGGCTCGTCCAGGAGCACCACCGACGGGTCCACGGCGAGCGCCCGACCGAGGGCGACGCGCTGGGCCTGACCGCCGGAGAGCTCGGCGGGCAGCGCCTCGGCCAGCTCCGCGATGCCGAGCTCGGCGAGGAGCTCCGGGACCCGTTCGGTGCGGAAGTGTCCGTCGTTCGCGGCGAAGCGACCCCCGATGCCGACATTCTCGGCGACCGTGAGCCAGGGGAACAGGTCCGGGGACTGCGGCACCAGCGCGGGCCGTCGGGGGTCCTCACCGCGGTCGATGGTGCCGCCCTGCGGCTCGTCGAGACCGGCGAGCAGCCGCACCAGGGTGGACTTGCCGGCGCCGGAGCTGCCGAGCACGCACAGGGTCTCGAGTTCCTCGACCTCCAGGTCGAGCCCCTGCAGCACCGGGTGGGCGGTGCCGGGGAACCAGCGGGTCACGCCCCGGAGGGCGAGGGTCGTCATGCCGCACCCCCGGGGCCGCCCGCACTCGGCGCCACCGCCAGGATATTCGGCGCCGCCAGGAGATGACGCAGGTGCGTCTCCGTCGGCGACTGCACGGGGAGGAAGGCCGCCTCCCGGGCTCGACGCGAGGTGTCCGAGCCGAGGGCATAGCCCCGACCGCCGACGACCTTCTGCTCGAGACGAGTGGCGCGGCCGGCGAGCAGAGCGGATTCCAGCCGCACCGAGGCCAGGTCACGGGCGGGAACCCGCTCAGCGTCGCCGGCGGCGGCGGCCGTCACCTGCTCCACGGTGCGCACCAGCTCCGCACGAAGAGCCTCCCAGTCCGCGGCCCCCTGGTGGAACTCCCCGGCGAGGATGTTCCGGGAGGCAGCGTCGACGGCGGATTCCGCGGCGTCGAGCGCCGCACCCGCCAGGCCCAGGCACATCCCCGTCTGGATCAGCAGGAACGGGGCCCGGACCCGGTCGCGGAACGCCGGGAGGTCCTCCGTCAGGACATCACCGGCCGGGATGCTCACGTCGTCCAGGAGGACCACGCCCGAGGAGGTGCCGTCGAGCGCCGTGAGGCCCCTCAGCGGCTTCACGGTCACCCCGTCGGCGTCCCGGGCGAACCGGACGATGGCGCGCCGGTTGCCCGCGCCGCGGACCGGGGCCACGATCCAGGCCCCGGGGCGGAGGTTCGAGCACCACGGCAGCGCGCCCGTCACGGACAGCGTCCCGTCCGCCCGATCGGTGAGCTCGAGCGGGATCTCGCCGAGCCCGGCCTCCTCCTTGAAGGCGGGTGCCATGCCGGAGGCGAGGGCGACGGTTCCGACGTCGGCCCCGGCGGGGAGCGGAGCGCCCGTGGCCTCGTGATACTCGACGGCCGATCGGTGGCCCCACAGCGAGAAGGAGGTGGCGGTGCAGCGACGTGCGAGGGAATGTGCCAGCTCGACCACGAGGGGCAGCGGCGCGGTGAGCAGATCCTGCTCGCCGAGGTCCCGCAACCCGTCCCAGAGGTCGGCGTCGCCCCGGTCGACGGCGCCGGCCTGCGCCCCCACGTCGTCGACCACGGCCCCGACCGAGGGCGGGAGCGCGGCCAGCCCGAGAGCGCTGCGCTCCTCGGTGACGACGGCGGCGGTCACGAGCTCTTCGCGCCCAGGTCGATCGCGCCGAGCGCCCAGATCCGATCGATCGGGGTCTCGACGGCCTCACGGGCCCGCACGACGGCCTCCTCATCGGGGGCGTCGTAGAAGCACAGGCACTTGGCGGTGTCCTCGCGCACGTAGGTGCGCAGGAAGGAGGTCTCGGGGACCTGCGCGTACTTGGGGGCGTTGGCCTTCTTGCGCGCCAGGTACTTCTCCATGGTGATCTCGGCGGGGATATCCCATTCGACGAGATACCCGGCCCCGCGGCGCAGCGTCTTGATGTCGTCGAGCTCGGCGCCGACCAGGCGGACCTCGTCGGGTCCCTGCACCGTGCCGACGGCGTCGCCGAGGGAGGAGGCGAGCTGCTCGGCCTCCTCGGCGGAGCCGGCTTCGACGATCGTGAACAGGCGCGAGTGGTCGGCCGTCACCTGCGACTCGATGAGCTCGGCGGCGGACCCCTCACCGGTCGGGACCAGCAGCGCGTCGATCACGGCCTGGCTCCCCTCGCGGGTTGCTGCGGCAGGTTCGATCTCGAGGAGGAACAGCGACATGTCGGTCCTTTCGTTCGTGGTCCCGCACGACGTCATGCCGAAGCGGGGCTTATGTACGACATTAGCGTGGCACACCTAGCGTGCCACGGCGAAATACCCGGGTGTCCGTCGATGAACGGAGATGTCCGGAGAGGCACCCGTGGGGCGACATTCTCGAGCCACGCCCGACGGCGAGCTCCGGCCCCGTCGGTGCGAGGGCCTACCCTGTCCGGCATGACCACCTCCGGCCCCACCTTCACGATCGACACCCCCTCGCTCGAGGATGTGCCGGCGCTGGCCCGGATCCACGTGCGCGGCTGGGAGATCGCCTATGCGCATCTGATCTCCGGCGACGAGTGGTTCGGGCAGGAGGCGATCGACCGCCGGATCGAGCACTGGACCCACTGGCTCACGCCCGGGACCCGAGCGGCCGACGAGGGCGTATACCGGGTGGGCCGCGACGCGGAGGGCGTCGTGATCGGTCTGGCCGCCTCCTGGCCGCCGCGCGACGCGCAACCGGTCCGGCCGCGCGAGCTGTCCGTGCTCTACCTCGACGAGAACTGGCTGGGCACCGGCGTGGCACGCGCCCTGACCGAGGACATCCTCGAGGGCGGCCCCGCGAGCGTCTGGGTCGCCGAGGACAACCCCCGCGCACGACGCTTCTACGAGAAGCTCGGCTTCACGCCCGACGGCGCGACCCAGGTCGAGGAGCAGCTCGCCAACATCCGCGACCTCCGCATGGTGCGGTGACGTCGGCATGCTCCGCCACGATGAGCCCATCGACCCCATGGCCGCGGCCGAGATCCGCGTGCTCTCCGACGACGACAGCGGCGCGGTCGCCCGGGCGTCCCGCTCCTGGGCGAATGCCCTCCCCGCCTGGCTCGACCTCGCCCACGAAGGGAGCAGCGTCTTCCTCCTCGCGGTCGTCGACGGCTCGCCCCTCGGAGTCGCCGAGCTGCGGCCAGGGCGGATCGCGGAGATCCGCAATGTCGGGGTGCTGCCCCCCGCCCGGGGTCGCGGCATCGGCACGGACCTGATGCACGCTGCTGAGAAACGATGCGCTCCGGCCACCGCGGTTCGCCTCCGGGTCGGCCTCGACAATCCGGGCGCTCGGCGTCTCTACGAGCGCCTGGGCTACGCGGGCACCGGTGAGCTGCAGACGACCACCTACGAGTTCCGCGACGCGGACGGACACCTCCGATCAGCCACCGAGACCGACGAGTGGATGGAGAAGCGGCTGGCAGGACTGCTCTGAGACAGCAAGGATCACGCACTCCACCGATCCCCGTCCCCCGTGAGTGGCATGGCGTCGGCCCCAGGATCCACCTGCAGGATGACGGCCTCGCGCTCCCCGTCGGACGCGCCGGCCCCGTGCTCGCGGGGATAGTCGAAGCATGAGAAACGCAACCATCGCCACCAGCCGCACCCGAGCCACCTCCGACCACCTGATCGACTACCGCCCGCTCCCCGCCGCCTGGGGCGACGTCGAAGCCCTCCACGAGCTGCGAGCTGCCAAGGCCCTGGCTGCCGAGCGCGGCCTCGACCCCAGCACCCTGGAGATCGCGGCGAGCGACGGCGGCCTGCGCCGCAGCCGTCGGCCGTTCGCCCTGCTCCGCCGTGAGCGCGGCACCCACGCCCGCACCCACCGGAGCCACCGGGGCCACCAGGGCCACCAGGGCCACGCCGCCGGGAGTCTCGCCACCGCCTGAACACCCCGATCCAGCACCGATCACCCGCGCAGCCCCTTCCCGAATCGTCGTCGGGCGCCCGCCCGGCCCGATCCCCCACGGAGTCCTAGGATCACGGGTATGACCGACAGTCGCGCCGACATCCCCTCTGGCGACCTCTACCCTGTCGACCACCGTCTCTCCGCGGAGCGCCTCGACTACCTCTCCGGGTCGCTGGCCGATGACGCCCCGGAGGACCCGCTGGCCCTGTTCGACGTCTGGATGGACGAGGCGTTCGCCCGGCGCGAGGAGCACGGCGACCTCTCGGACCCGTCGGCCGTGGTGCTCTCCACCGTGGCGCTGGATCCCGACGGCTCCCCGCGACCACGCTCGCGCACCGTGCTGCTGAAAGGGCACGACGAGGGCGGATTCGTCGTCTACACGAATCTCGCCTCGTCCAAGGCCGAAGAACTCGACATCACCCCTCGCGCGGCGCTCCTGCTGCCCTGGTATCCGCTCCAGCGGCAGGTGCGGATCGAGGGCCGGGTCGAGCCCGTACCTGCGGGTGAGTCCGACGCCTATTGGGTGCAGCGTCCGCGCGGCTCGCAGCTGGGTGCCTGGGCCTCGCACCAGTCCCGCGAGATCGGGTCGCGGGCCGAGCTCGATGCGCAGTATGCGGAGGCTGAGGCGCGGTTCGACGGGCAGGTGATCCCGCGCCCGGACTTCTGGGGCGGCCTCCGGATCCACCCCGAGCGCGTCGAGTTCTGGCAGGGCCGGCAGAACCGCCTCCACGACCGCATCGCCTATGCGCTCGGGGCAGACGGCATCTGGGTGCGGCACCGGCTGCAGCCGTGATCACCCCTTTCCGGCCCGCTGCCCTGACCCCGCAGCCCAGACTGCTCAGTTCTGACTGCTCAGTTCTGACTGCTCAGTTCTGACTGCTCAGTTCTGACTGCTCAGTTCTGGCTGCTCGGTTCTGGCTGCTCGGTTCTGGCTGTCGAGCCCGGCCCGCTCCGTCTCCAGCCCGCACGCGGCGCCCCTTCGGGCACCCTGGGTAGGATTTCCGGTATGACCGGCTCCCCGTCCCAGCCCCGCTCCCGCACCCCGCTCATCGTGGGCATCATCGCCGCGATCGCGTGCCTGGGTCTCGTGCTCCTCGTCGTGATCGGGCTGGTCGTCGGCGGAGTGCTGTACACCAGCGGCCGCACGGATCAGGAGGTCCCCGCGGGCTCGGGTTCGAGCACAGAAGGCCTGGCCCTGCCCCCAGGGGTCGACGCCGACGCGCCATACCTCGAGCTGAGCACCGCGGCCGACGGCCCCGTCGTCGACGTCTATGTCGACTTCCTGTGCCCCCATTGCGCCACCTTCCATGATGCCCAGGGCGCGGATCTCCAGCAGCTGGCCGAGGACGGCGAGATCACGCTGCGTCTGCACCCCCGCCCCATGCTCGACCCGAACTCCTCCCCGGCCGGCTATTCGAGCCGCGCCGCGAACGCCGCGATCTGCGCATACTCCGAGGATGCGGACCCGGCGGCGTGGTTCGCAGCGGAGACGGCGCTGTTCGACTCCCAGCCCGGGGAGTCGGGCCTCACCGATGAGGAGCTGACCGACCTGGTGGGCGAGGCCACCGGCGCCGACGTCAGCTCCTGCGTCGACGAGGGCACCTACATCCCCTGGGTCCAGCAGGTCGTCGAGCCCGAGGCCCGCGAGAGCACCGCGGGCACGCCCGCCGTGCTGATCAACGGAGAAGACTTCACCGGCGACGCCGCCGAGGCCGGGTCGCTGAAGGAAGCCATCGAGGCGGCCTGAACCACCCGGCCGTCTGCCGGCGACGCCCTACCGCTGCGCGCTACTCCTTCTCGGCATGAGAGATCGCGCCGTCGCCCTCGGCGATCTCTGCATCGCGGCGCACCTGCTCGGCGCGCACGACGTCGATATCCACTCCGCCGGAGATGCCGGAGACCTTGCCGTCGAAGCGGATCTGCCACACGGCCCAATCGGCCTGCGCGGGCCGGGCATGCTCCGAGTACAGCCAGTCGGGGCGGGGGTCGGTGACCGGCAGCCCGTAGTGCTGACGCCAGTCCGAGGAGGAGTAGATGAGCAGGCGGCGCCCCCAGGCCTTCTCCACGGCAGCGGTGAACTCATCGAGCTCGGTCTGCGCGTCGACGCCGCCGGGACGGTCCTCGCACGCCCCGTCGAACTCGAGGTCGAGGGCCGGGGGAAGAGCGGAATCGTCCGGTGGTGCTGCCGCGAGGAAGTCCGCGGCCTGCTCGGCGCCGGAGGAGCACAAGGTGAAGTAGTGATAGGCGCCGGTGGTGAGACCGGCGGCCCGGGCGCCGTCCCAGTTCTGCTGGAACGTGGCGTCGGTGAACCCCGTGCCCTCGGTGGCCTTGATGTACGCGACCGTGAACCCGTCGGCGGAGACCTTCGCCCAGTCGATCTCCCCCTGATGGGCGGAGACGTCCAGACCCATGGTCTCGTCGGCCCCGAGCGTGATGTCGCCGGGGAGGTTCTCCAGCGCGGCCGCATCGCCGGGAGTGATGGCGACGGTCATGGCGTCGTCGTCGGCCTGGAAGGGCTCGCGCTGGGTGGTGCCGCTCGCCGCGCCGTCGCCCCGGATCGCTCCGATGAGCGCGGCGGTGCAGCCCCCGAGGACCAGCAGCAGGGTCAGCGCGAGGACGCCAGCGACGAGCTGTCTGCGTCGGACCTGCTCAGGAGTGAATCGGGGCACGGGCGCGACGCTACCGGAGCGAGTGCTCCCACTCGGGGAGGACGTGCCGCGAGGAAGCGATTTCCCTGACTGTCCAGGGACGCCCTCTCAGAGCATCCTCGCAGCGACGCTCCTCGCGTGGTGCTCCGACGGAGAGGACTTGTCGGAGCGGACCTGTCGGAGCGGACTCGTCCGAGGGGACTTGTCGGAGACGTCCCGTCCGAACAGTCCGGTCAGCGGGCGAAGAGCGTGGCGAAGGCGCGCAGCAGCTTCGGCGGTTCGTCGGCCCGCTCGCTCTGGAGTTCGGTGAAGATGTCCTCCATCTGGTCGGGCGAGAAGTACCCGTGGTCGCGATAGGCACGAGCCCGCTCGATGATCGAGGGGATGTCCAGCTCGGGGTGGAACTGGGTGGCGTACTGGCGGGTGCCGACGCGGAACATCTGGAACGGTGCCGTGCGCCCGGACGCGAGCGCCGTGGCGTGGTCGGGAAGGGTGTGCACCGCTTCCTTGTGGCCGACGAGTCCGGTGAACGCCCCCGGCAGGCCGGCTTCACGGATCAGGGGATCCTCACGGCCGGCGTCGGTGAGGGTGACCTCGACGGCTCCGAGCGGTTCGCCGTAGGTGCGATCGATGACGGCACCCTGGTGGGTGCCGAGCGTGCCGATGCCGTAGCAGGCACCGAGGAACGGGATGTCCTCGGCGATCACCTGGTCGAGGACCCGGAAGATCTCGCGCTCGGCGCGCTTCTCGGCGTCGGACTTGGCATCGTCGGGTTCGGAAACCGTGAACGGGCTGCCGCAGAGGATGATGCCGGAGATATCGTCGGCGGAGAGCGCCGGGAACGGCTCACGATCCAGGCGCGCCCAGATCAGTTCGTCCTCGCGCAGACCGGTGAAGTCGAGCACCGCGGCTCTCTCGGTGAGGGCGACGTCGTCTTCGGGGCGGGTGGCGATCTGTACGAACGGTTTCACGCAAGAATGCTAACGGCCCGGGCTGGGCCGCCCTGCCAGACTGACCCCCTGCCAGCCGAGTCCGCCCCGCTCCGCCCTGCCCGCGCGGTGCACCGCCGAAGGAGATCCCCATGTCCGAGTCCGCTGCCGGAACAGGTGATGACGCCGCGCCGTCGGGATCGACGGTCGCCGGCTACGCGCTGCCGCGACTCCTCGCGTCGAACGACGATCCCGGGGTGGCCGCGTGGAGGGCCGAGCTGCCGCAGGTCGTGGCGACAGTGCTGACGCAATGGTCCTTGGTGGCGTCGGCGCCGTTCTCCCCCGGAGGGTCAGCCGCATGGGTCGCGCCGGTGCAGGACCGTGACGGCACGGAGCTGGTCCTGAAGGTCGCATGGGCACATGAGGAATCGCGGGACGAGGCAGCCGGCATGACGGCGTGGCAGGGACGCGGCGCGGCCCGGGTGCTGCGCAGCGAGCTGCAGGGGCCGACGTCGCTGCTGCTGATGGAGCAGGTGCTTCCCGGGACGCCCCTCGCCGACCTGCTGACCTGGCCGGAACGGGACGAGGTGGCTGCGGGGCTGCTGCGTGAGATGTGGTTCCGTCCCGAGGCCGTGCTGCCCGCCGCGGAGGCTGCGCAGTTCCGCCCGCTGTCGCACATGTGCGCCTGGTGGGCGGATGAGGCGCAGGCCCGCGCGGACGACGGACGCTCCCCGCTCCCCCGCGATGTCATCGACCGCGGACTGGCTCTGTTCCGGTTGCTGCCGCTGGAGTGGGACGGGGACCAGGTGCTGCTGGCGACCGACTTCCATCCGTCCAACGTGCTCGCGCGCGGTGAGGGGGCGGCACGGGAGTGGGTGCTGATCGATCCGAAGCCGTATGTGGGCGATCCGCATTACGACCTGCTGCAGCACATGCTCAACGATCCGGAGCGGGTGACCTCGCAGCCAGGCGCTTTCGCGGAGCGGATGGCGGGCTTGACCGGCCTGGATCCGGTGAGGGCCCGGCAGTGGCTGTTCGCTCGCTGCGTGCAGGAGGCCGGAGTCATGGACGGCGCGGCGCAGGCGGCCTTGAGGCTGGCGGCCGACGGCGTGGCGTGAGGGGCGTTGCCCGACCGTATCGATCAGGGATCGGTCCCTCTATCTCGTCGGCGGGCGCCTTCGGGGTCAGCTGCTGCGCTCCCTCGTTCGATCCCAGCAGGTGGTTCCTGGGCGAGCGCGTTCGGGTCAGCATTGCCCGGTGCGGACTCGTCCGGGCCCGCTGCGCCTGCCGGACCCGGTGGCTGATCGCCGGCCGGTGACGGTCGAGGTGGACGACTCAGCGGTGTCGGTGCGGTCACGCGGGTGACACCGGAATGACCGGTCCACGCCACCCGGTGCCCCGCATTCTCAAGATCGTCGACGCACTCGACAGCCAGCGCGTCGTTCTCCTTCTGGTTGCAATGCAAACAGGCGTCCTGCCCGTTGTCGAGGCTCGTGGGGCCGCCTTGCGCATAGGGTCTGATGTGGTCGTTCTGCCGCGACTGCGCATTGCAGAACGGCCCACGACAGGATGTATCACGCCAGGTCAGAAACTTTTCCAGGGCAGGAGGGAAGGCGCGGCCACGGGATTCCACGGCCACCAGCTCTCCCGTGGTGGGGTGCGTGAACAAGCGGCGGATGGTGGCGCGCGTGGCGGGCCCGTCCTCACCGTACGGATCGGGGCCATCGTGCTCCGCACCAGGTTCGGCCCGCCGCGGCGCGACCGCCGCCCGCAGCTGCTCGCGCACCGCCTCCGGCGGGACGGGGCCGTATCCCTCGATGTGCGCGGGATCGCCGGCGTCGGGCCGGAACAGGGCACGATCGGTGATGATCACGCCGAGGTCCAGCTCCACCTGCTCCATCGCTCCGTCACGGCCCAGAACGGTGTCGACCAGAGCATCCGCCATCAGTGCGCCGTGGCCGACGTCGCCGCCCTCGGCGCGGCGGCGCTCTGCCTCCAGCGACAGGCGCTTGTGCAGCAACCGAGCATCGATAGCCGGGAGATGAGCGTGCAGATCCGCCATGCCGTGATCGCCCGGGATGATCGTCACCGCTCGACCCTTCCGCGCCCGGCGATGCCGCAGGAGCGCCCCTTCGGCATCCAGATCCATCATCGCGGCGGCGGCCTCATCCCGCCATCTCCTCACTCCGGCACCGTCGAGGGACGGCAGCCTCTCGCCGAGGATCGCGTCGACCTCCCGGCACTGCGCACCGTCGAGCACCGACACCGAGCCGGCGACCGCGTAGGCGGCCCGTGAGGACACTTTCCGCTCCGCCATCGCGGTCAGCATGTTCGGCATCGAGGCGACCAGTCGTCGCGCCGACGCCAGCGAACTGCCCGCGGCCGACGGGGAGCACCGCGTGATCAGGGACAGGTCCCGGCGGGTGCGCCCGTCGGCCTGCTTGTCCAGGAGCGTCGACGAACGGACGGCGGCATCCTCCTGGGCCGCCTCGTCGCGCGCCTCCGCCAGGCGATCCCGACGGGTCACCTCAGCGAGCGCCACCACCGTGCGAGCCTCGAGCGCATCCTGCGCGCCCCTGATCACCTGCTCGGACACCATGAGATGGGTGATGCCGCCGCGCGCCATCCCCTGCGTCTCGAACAGATCGCCCGGATCCTTCGCGAGTGCTTCGAGCAGGAAGCCCACGTCGCCGAGCAGCTGCGCCAGAGCATCCATGCCGCCGGCCCGCACAGCATCGATCGACCACGGATGGTTCGAGGAACTCTCCGCATCACCGATAGTGCTGTTCGTCGCCGACATGCCCCTAGTATTCCGCGCCTCTCCGACAGACGAAAGGAGCCCAGAGGAAATGTGGATAAGTTCTTCGAGGGCCCTCCAGGCCACCTTCAGGCCGACAGGGCAGGCCCGCACAGAAGGCCCTCGAACAGGCCACCTACCTGCACAAACACTCCCGGCCTTACACTCCGAAAAACTCCGTCAGGAAGTTCTCCACAATGTCACGACGAACATTGTGGAAAACCACCCCCTGGGGAGGAAAGGTCAATACTGGGACCACGAGCAGATTGGCCGCATTATGCACGTCAGGGCTCGACGTCCACGCATTCCGGGACGCACTGTGGACAACACCAGGGTGGGGAGGAACGGCGGCCAGACGCCTCCCCTCTCCAGCTTCGAGGGCGACAATGGGACCCATGACGACACTCGCCGATTTCACCGCGACCACGATCACCGGGAACGAGAAGGACCTCGCCGACTACGCGGGCTCCCCCGTCCTGGTGGTCAACACCGCCAGCAAGTGCGGGTTCACCCCGCAGTACGCAGGACTGCAGGACCTCTACGCGCGCTTCCACGAGAAGGGCCTGATGGTTCTCGGCTTCCCCTGCGACCAGTTCATGCACCAGGAGCCCGGCACCGAGTCGGAGATCGCCGAGTTCTGCTCGGTGAACTTCGGGGTCGAGTTCCCGATGTTCGCGAAGGTCGAGGTCAACGGCGACGGGGCGCACCCGCTGTACCAGTGGCTCACCGGACCGCATGGCGACATCCCCGCCGGGGACATCGGCTGGAACTTCACCAAGTTCCTGATCGGGCGCGACGGGGCGGTGCTGGGCCGCTACGCCTCGGACGTGGAGCCGACGGACATCGCCGACGACATCGAGAAGGCCCTGGCCGCTTCAGCCTGACCAGGGACGACTCCACACGGCACGGCACGGCACGGCACGGCACGGCACGACGCTGCCGACGGCCCCGCGTCGCCTGCACGCAGGGCCGTCGATCGGGCAGCGGTGCCCGCCGTGGAGCGGTCAGCCGGCGTCGACCCACCCGTCGGCCACGACCTGCTCGCGGTCGGCGGCCCGATCCGTATCCAGGAGCGTGTCGCGCCCGTCGGCCACCTGGATGCGCCCGATCCTGGCGCCGAGCCCACGAGTCGCGGTGTCGGTCGTCATCCTCAGGCGGATCTGGACCTCGCCACCGAGCGCCGGCAGCGAGCTGGAATCCGGTCCGTCACCCACTGAGCCGCTGGAGTCTGAGCCGCCGGACTCCAAGCCGCCGGACTCCGAGCCGCCGGAGTCCGAGCCACCTGGTCCCGACCCGTCGACCAGGGGAAACACGCCGTTCCACCGCAGCCGCCGACCCCAACCGGTGATCTGGCCGTCCGGCACCGCGACGCTCTCCTGATGCTTCGCCTCGAGGGTGCCGGCGAGCGGGATCCACGTCGAGCCCTGGTCCTGCGAGGCCCCGACGGCGAGCACGTCGTACGCGGTCTCGAGGTGGGCGAAGAGGTCCACCACCAGCTCCGGCACCGCTCCGGACGCGGGCAGGTCGACCGCGGCGGTCAGCGTCGCCGTCGTCGCGTCCTCCTCGCCGGCGCGCCATCCACCGGAGCGCAGCCCCTCGGGCACGAGCCCCAGCGCATGGGCCACGCAGGTCGAGACCTCCCGTCGGGTGGCCGACGTGCTCGACCATTCGCGCGTGGGGTGCACCGAGTTCGCGAGCATGATGACGATCGTGTCGGTGAGCGGGTCGATGACCAGCGAGGTGCCGGTGAATCCGGTGTGCGTCCCGCTGTACGGGCTGGTGAGGCCCGCGTGATAGAACCAGGCCTCCAGCTCCGGGCCGAGCCCGCGCCGCGCGCCGCCCACCCCGGTGATCTCCGCGATGCGGTCCGTGTACATGTCCTGCACGGTCGCCGCCTTGAGGATCCGGGCATCCCCGTAGCGCCCGCCGCCCAGGAACATCTGCCCCAGCACGGCGAGGTCGCGCGCCGTGGAGAAGACGCCCGCATGGCCGGCGACACCGCCGAGGGAGTAGGCGTTCTCGTCGTGGACATGCCCGTGCACGAGATACCCGTAGTACTCGACATACTCCGTCGCGGCGATGCGGTCGCGCAGGTCAGCAGGCGGGTTGTACATCGTCTCGTGCATCCCGAGGGGCTCGGTGACGTGCTCGCGGACGTACACGTCGAGCGTCTGCCCGGAGAGCTTCTCCACGATCAGCCCGAGCGTGATCAGGCCCAGATCGCTGTAGACGTACTTGGTGCCCGCCGGAGTATCCGGGACGACGGTCAGCACCGCATCGAGGCGCGAGGGCACATCGGGATAGGCGGAGTAGAGGTTGATGAAGGCCGGCAGGCCGCCGACGTGCGTGAGCAGCTGCTGCACGGTGACCTGCGCCTTGCCGTTCTCCGCGAACCGCGGGAGATAGGTGGAGACGGTGTCGTCGAGGGCCAGTACGCCCTTCTCGACCAGCTGCATGACGGCGGTCGCCGTGAAGATCTTCGAGATCGAGGCGAGGTCGTAGATCGTGTCGGTGCGCGCGGGGATCCACTCGTCCTCGGGAAGCTCCTTGCTCGCGTCCTTCCAGCGCAGGGCATAGCCGTCGGCGTGCTCCATGGCGATCCCGGCCTGAGAGGCGACCAGCACGGAGGCCCCGGCGAAGCGCGGCGGGTCGAACTCGAGCCCGGCGCGGACGATTCCGGGCAGCTCCTCGAGCGTCTCGGCGTCCAGGCCCACGTCGCCCGGCTGGACCTCGCGCAGGGTCGTGCTCGATCCACGGCGGTCCCAGGGGTGGCGATGCGGCTCCCCGTGACGCCAGGTCGGGGCGGAGCGGGCGGACTCCGCGGAGGGACTGCTCTTGTGCGGGGCGGGGTCGCCTGCCGCGTAGGCCGCGGCGGGGAGGCCGACTGCGGCGGTCGTCGCGGCCAGGGCGGTGGCCGTCAGTCCGGTCCGACGGGTGATCCGGTGGTCCATGAAGCTCCTTCGCATCAGGGTCGCCCGCAGCCGACGAGGTGCGGCGCGGGCCGCCAGCCACGCTATCGAGCCGCGTCACGATGTGGCAAGCGTCACGTCCGGTCAGCGCGTCGGGAGCCCCGCTGGTCCCCGGCGCAGGCCGGAGATGCCGTAGGCGAGGATGCCCGCCCCCACCAGCATCAGCAGGGATCGCAGCACCCCGACGACGATCCCCAGGATGGCGGCCACCTGCATCAGGCCGGCGACGCCGTCCGACATCGAGGCGGGGTCGCTGCTCGTGGTGACGTTGACGGTGACGCCGAGCGCCCAGGCCACGATCAGCACGATCCCGCCGCGACGCAGGAGCCCGCGCCCGCGGACCACCACCAGGATCGACAGGATCAGCAGCGCGAGCCCGAGCCCCATTGAGATCAGGCCGCCGACGAGCAGGAGCCCTCCGAGGACCATCGAGGCCGCAGGCTCAGGGTCCTCGAACGCGGTCAGGGGCAGCACGACCGTGGCGAGCTGGACCAGCAGGCCACCGACCCCCAGCACCCCGGCGATCACGGCGAGCGCGATCGCCGGGGTCACGGGCGGCCGGACCTGGACGCTCTGCGGCGGATACGTGGTCATCTCAGCCGCGCTCCAGCTCGAGCACCGGCACGCAGGGCGGGCTGAAACCCAGCACCTGCCCGTAGAACGACAGGGTCGCCTCGGCGGCGCGGATGATCGAGGACGCCTTGCGGAACCCGTGCTGCTCGCCCTCGAACAGGAGATAGGCGTGCGGGATCCCCTTGGCGGCGAGCGCATCACGGAACAGCTCGGACTGGCTGAGCGGCACGATGCGGTCCTCGTCGCCCTGGAGCAGCAGCACCGGCACCTCGAGCTCGTCGACGTGGTGGAGCGGGGCCCGCTCGACGTAGAGGTCCTTCCGCTCCGGGTACGGGCCGACGAGACCGTCGATGTACCGCGATTCGAAGTCGTGGGTGTCCAGGCGGAACTTCTCGAGCTCGGCGACACCGAAGCTCGAAGCACCGGCAGCGAAGGTGTCGGTGCGTGTGAGGCAGGCCAGCGTGGTCCACCCACCGGCGCTGCCGCCCTCGATCGCCAGCCGCCCCGGATCGGCGATACCCTCCGCGACCAGGTGCTCCATGACCGCGACAGTGTCCTCCACGTCGACCACTCCCCACTGGCTGCGCAGGCGATTGCGGTAGGCGCGGCCGTAGCCGGTCGAGCCGCCGTAGTTCACGTCGACCACCCCGAGCCCGCGGGAGGTGTAGTACGCGGTGGGCAGGTGCAGCACCGGGGGGACATGCCCGGTGGGGCCACCGTGCACCCGCGCGATGAAGGGCGGCAGGTCCCCCTCCCGCCCGGCCAGGCCCTCCTGGTGGGGGCGGTGGACGATCGCGTGGACCACGCCGCCGTCAGGATCGTTCCGCAGCGGCACCTCGATGCTCTCGCTCGTGGGCAGCACGGCCGGATCGGGTGCGTCGGAGCGGGAGGAGCGCAGGACCGTGAGCGGGGAGAGCGCAGGCGCGGTGGAGTTCGACGCGGCAGCAGGCGCGGGGCCGGCTGACGCGGCAGCAGGCCCGGGTCCGGCTGGCGCGGCAGCAGGCCCGGGTCCGGCTGGCGCGGCAGCGGTCGATGCCCCCGACAGGTCCAGCCGGGCGATGCTGATCGCGGCGAACTGCGTCAGCGAGGAGCCCGCGAGCACCAGCAGCCCGTCCTCGCGCAGCTGCATCCCGGCGATCGAGGTGAGCGGGCACTCCAGGGGCTGCAGGTCCCCGCTGCCGATCCGCAGGATCCCGAGGCCGTCCGCGGCGCGTCCGTACCGCACCAGCACCGTGTCGGCATCGAGCACCTGGTACCAGGTCATGCCGAGCGACCACATCGACCCGGCGAACTCCTGGTCAAGCTCGAGGACCTGCCGGGCGCCGTCGTCGGCCGTCCAGACCCAGGGGTTCCACCAGCCCGACGCATCGGAGATGGCGAGCAGGCGCTCGTCGTCGAGCCATTCGGGCTGCAGCACGGACGTCTCGGCGTCGCCGAGCACGGTCCGGCCCTCCCCGGCGCTCCCTGCCAGCAGCGGGGCGACGTGGAGCTCGGTGCCGTCCCACGGCATCCGCGGGTGCTCCCAGCTGATCCACGCGATCTGGGAGCCGTCCGGACTGATCCGCGGATGGGCGACGAACCGGGACGCCGGGGTGACCCGACGGATCGCCGACGGGTCCTCGGCGGCCGAGCCGTCCAGGGGCACGGCGGCGATATAGCGCTCGATGTGCGGTGCGCCGTCGGCGCCGGTCCGCGGACCCTGCTCCCCGCCGGTGTGGTCCTCGCAGACCCACCAGACCTCGTCGGTGCCGTCGGCGAGCCGGACCGGGGTCGGGTCGGCCCACCGCAGGGAGGGGCCGTGCGCGCTGGTGACCTCGGGGCCGACGGGTGAGAGCGGTCGCGGCTGCTCGCCCTCCCGGAAGGCGTGGACACGCTGGTCCTCGAAGTTCACGAAGACGACCAGGGGTGCTTCCTCGGCGCCGTCGGGAGCGGCAGGAGTCTCCGTGCCGGGCAGCGCCGCCCAGCTCGTCCCGCCGTACTCGTGCACCCGGGACCGTGCGTTGTACGGCGCAGGCAGCACCGTCACGGGATCGGCCGACGAGATATCTGCCGGGGCGGCGCCATGCTCGGCGAGTGGCGGGGCAAGTGGCAGGGCGACGGGGCCGGGCGACCGCACGATCGCGAGCCGACCGCCCTCCGTCGCGATGCCCTCGGTCCACCAGAGGGCATCACCCA
Source organism: Brachybacterium sp. AOP3-A1-3 (assembly GCF_052378285.1). Lineage (NCBI taxonomy): Bacteria > Bacillati > Actinomycetota > Actinomycetes > Micrococcales > Dermabacteraceae > Brachybacterium > Brachybacterium sp. AOP3-A1-3. Next base: position 105,025 of record NZ_JBQSXM010000006.1, read on the forward strand.
CCAGCTGCGGCGTGCCGAGCCGGGTGCCGCCGGTGGCGAGCAGCTCGGCGGAGATGGGCGAGGGCCAGGACCCGTACGGAAGCGTCGTCACCATGAGGACAGGGTATGCATGGGAGCGCGTCGGCATCTGCCGTATGTGGACGGCCGACGGCCTCCGGGCCGCACCAGTTCGCGGACAGGCCCTGTCCGCCCCGCGAGGGATGCTCGCCCCATGACGACATCGACCCCTTCCGTGATCACCCCGATCTCCCGGCTGAGCGGCGGCTACGGAAGTCTCAACGCCTTCGCCGCCGTGACCGGTCCCGGTGGGGCCCGCGGCTTCCACGAGTTCCTCGGCGCGGTGCTCGACGCCGTCGAGACGCCCGAGGCCCACGCCGTGGATACCGATGGTCTCCTGATCCACTCCGAGGCGCGGATCGGCGATTCGTGCCTCATGGTCGTCGATTCCAAGCCCGGTTGGCCCTTCACCCCAGCGCTCCTCCAGGTCAATGTCGAGGACCCTCACGAGGTGCTGCGGCGTGCCCGTGCCGCCGGATGCCGGATCATCACGGAGGTCTCGCCGTTCTACGCCTCGACGATCGCGCGGTTCCAGGACCCGTGGCACAACGTGTGGTGGCTGTTCGGTCCGGAGGAGGCCGACGCCCCACCGCTGGACTGGGACCCAGCGGTCGCGGCACGGGAGGGCGAGAGCGACGTGCATGCGACGATCTGTCGGGCGATGGAGCAGCTGGCCCCGCCGAGGGGCCCCTGAGCTCCGCGGAGGCTCAGACCAGGATCGAGCCCTCCACGGTGAGCACGGTGACGCCGCCGATCCAGATCGTCCCGTCGGCCCCGACCTGCACGTCGATGCGTCCCACGCGCTCCAGCACCGTGCCCTGCGCGGCGGTCCATCGTGCGGGCATCGGCCCTCGGCCCACCAGCCACTGGGCGATGCCCGCGTTGAGGCTGCCGGTGACGGGGTCCTCGATGCCACCGAGCGTGAAGGCGCGGACCTCGTAGAGCGGGTCGGTGCCGACGGGATCGGTGAGGGCGGGACTGTGGCGGCCCAGGACTCCGAGCTTCGCGTCCGCCATGCCCGCGAGGTCCGGGACCAGCGACAGGACCTGCTCGGCGGATTCCAGCTCGAGCACCCGCCAGCCCGGCCCGTTGTCCGCCCAGGCATGCGCCAGCACCGAGGAACGGGGCACCCCGAGCGCCTGCGCGAGCTGGACGACGTCGACCTCGTCGAGTGGGCCGCTGCGCCGCAGCGGCGGGGCGGCGAACGCGAGCCGCCCCGCGTCACGGCGCACCGCGATGTGCCCCGCCTCGCACTCCTGCACGATCTGCTCCCCGGACGGCTCGCCGCCCGCCCACAGCCAGGCGCGCGCGGTGCCGAGGGTGGGATGCCCGGCGAAGGGCAGCTCGCCCGACGGGGTGAAGATCCGCACCCGGTAGTCGGCCGCGTCCGTGGTCGGCGCCAGGAGGAACGTGGTCTCCGAGAGGTTGGTCCAGCGCGCCACGCGCTGCATGTCCTCCTCGCTCAGATCATCGGCGTCGAGCACGACGGCCAGCAGATTGCCGCGCTGGGGACGATCGGCAAAGACGTCGAGCTGGAGGAAGCGACGCGGAACGGGCGCGGTGGGAGACATGACGATCAGTCTCGCACCGCGCCCGTCAGCCGGATCAGGCGGCTCAACGACCGGCGTCGTCGAGGGCCTTGTCCTCCGCGAGCATGACCTCGATGCCGTAGTCCTCGGGATCGGACTCCGGGATGTCGGTGCCGCTGAGGTTGGCGCCGGCGGTCTCCTTGAGGAACAGCAGGGCGATCATGCCGACCACGCAGCCGATCATCACGTACACCGCAGGGAACTCGAGGAACCCGGTGGACTCCACGACCGCCTCGTTCAGCGGCGCGGCCGTGCCGCCGAAGATCGAGGTGAACACGTTGTAGGTGACGGCGAAGCCGGCGAAGCGCACATGCGCCGGGAACATCGCCGGGAAGGTCGCGGAGATCGTGGACAGCTGCGGGATGTACAGCAGTCCGAGCACCGCGAAGCCCAGGATCGCGAGACCGAAGCTCTGCCCCATCAGCATGTACATCGGCAGGGCCATGACGAACAGGCCGATCATCGAGAACCACCACATCTTCTTGCGGCCGATCCGATCCGACAGCGATCCGCAGAATGGGATCACCGCCATCATCGCGACCTCGCCGATGAGGATCACCATGAGCGACTCGTTCGGAGTGAGGTGGATCTTCGTCTCGAGGTAGCCGGGCATGTAGGTCAGCAGGGTGTAGTTCGCGATGTTCAGCGGGATCACGAGGCCGGCCATCACGAGGATCGGCCTCCAGTACTTCAGGATCAGGTCGCGCAGACCGCCGGTCGCGCTCTCCTCGGACTCGCCGGCCTCCTCCAGGTCCTGGAACACCGGGGTCTCGTCGAGCCTGGACCGCAGGTAGAGACCGATCAGGCCCAAGGGGGCGGCGACGAAGAAGGGCACGCGCCAGCCCCAGGCCGCCATGGCATCCTCGCCGATGATCAGCTGCAGGACCAGCACCACGACGGTGCCCAGGGCGAAGCCGCCCAGAGTGCCGAACTCGAGGAAGCTGCCGTACAGGCCGCGACGCTTGTCCGGGGCGTACTCGGCCATGAAGGTCGCCGCGCCGCCGTACTCGCCGCCGGTGGAGAAGCCCTGGATCATGCGGAGCACGGCCAGGAGGATCGGGGCGAGGATGCCCACCTGCTCGTAGGTCGGCAGCACACCGATGAGGAAGGTCGCCGCGGACATCAGGATGATCGTCAGCGCGAGCACGTGCTTGCGGCCCAGACGGTCGCCGAGCGGCCCCCAGATGAAACCGCCGAAGGGGCGGGCGATGAAGGAGATCGCCAGGAAGGCGTAGGTCCAGAAGAGGCCCTCGGAGCCCGAGGGGAAGAAGTGCGCCGCGATGTAGGTGGCGACGACGGCATAGGCGCCGTAGTCGTACCACTCGGTGGCGTTGCCCATCGCCGAGGCGGCGACGGCCTGGCGGATGGTGCGCCGGGGAGGGAGGTCCTCGAAGGCAGTGCCCTTGGAGGGAGTGCCCTCGGAGGGCGTGGGATCAGGGGTGGTCGATGTCGTCACAGGGGACTTCCCGTTCTTCGCGCACGTGCCGGGGCACGTCGTGGCGGCGCTCCTGACGGCGCAGCGAGAGCACCCACGAGGTCAGGAGCGGCCGACGGCAGGAGACCATCGGACTGCGAGCGTGCACGACGGATCCGCCCTTCGAACCAGCGGCGCACGCCGTCGCAAACGAGGTCACGCTATGCAGTTTCTCGACGAGTCGCCACCGGACGCCCCCTCGAGCGCCTCATCGACGCAGGTCAGCAGGTCATGGCCAGAGCGGAATCTGCTGTAACCGACTGGTAAGCACCGCGCGACGGACCTCCCGCACAGTGTGCCGATGCTCAGCGATCGTCGCTGTGCGGCACCTGCTCGCCCTCCCCCGGAGCCCGCGCGAGGTCCTGAGGCGCTGTCCGCGGATCCACCGGGGACCCGGAGAGGTATGCAGCCCGCGCGAGCACGTTCGAGGCGACCGACGACACGATGATCAGCGCGAGCACCGTGACGACGGACTTGAGCAGCAGCGCTGGATCGAACCCGTCGACCCGGGCATGCTCCAGGAAGGCCCCCATGACGATCATCGGCAGTCCCAGACCGGTGGCCGGCGAGAGCACGTTGATGCGGCTCAAGGAGTCGCGCGCATGGAACATCGACAGCGCTGCGGTGAGCATCCAGAACGCGCCGCCCAGCAGGAGCACGGCGATGAGGATGCTCACCGCGATATCGAGCACGGCGATCATCGGCGCCCCCTGGTGAGGATCCGTGCCAGGGCCACAGTGGCCAGGATGCCCAGCACGGAGGCGATCAGTGCGGCGTCGACCGCGGCGGCGGAGGCCTTCAGAAGGCCCACCAGGACGATCAGTCCGACACCGGAGAAGAACACGAGGTCGCCGACGACGGCCCGGCTGGCGGCGTCCGGTGCAGTGGCCACCCGGAAGAGGCCCACCAGGATCGCCGCGCCGAGCAGAGCGACGGTCACCCACAGGATCACGCTCATGACTCCTCCTCAGCGGTGGTAGGGCCGGGCCGATGAAAGTCCCGGCCGTGCTCATGCAGGGACCGAGCGACGCGGCCGTCCACGAACCGCTCGTCGCCGAGCCCTCCCCTGCGAGTATTCAGGGCGGCGTCCGCCCCGTCGGCTCCCCGCGTCGCCCTCAGCAGCCGCTCCTCCATCTCGCCCAGATCGGCGAGGACCTGCTCCCGCGACTCGGCGAACAGGGCGTGGACGAACAGGCTCGAACGCTCCTCGCGGGTGCCGTGGGCGATCCCGACGACCAAGGTGCCCGGTGTGATCGTGATCGAGGAGGACATCGTGATGATCTCGATGTCCGTGGTGGCCCGCAGGGGATACTCGACGATCGCCGGGGAGCTGAGGGTCCGCCGGCTGTAGACGCCCTTGGCCATCTGGACGGATCCCTTGAGGATCTCCACGAAGATCCACAGGGCGTAGGAGGCCATGTACCCGAGGCGCCTCATCGTCCGATCACCGCCTCCACATAGGCCTCGACGTCCAGCAGGTCGGTCGCGGCGGTGTCGATCGTCGGCAGCACCAGGCCGATGCCCACGAACATCGCGAGCGACAGCGCCATCATCGCCGCACCCGGCATCGCCAGACGCCACGGCACCCGGACCTCGTCCGGGAGCGGGAGGGGATCGCCGCGCCCGACGCGCGGGTCGTCAGGGCGATAGGTGGTCATGTCCTCGCCCCATGCGACACCTCGCCACATGCGCTGCAGGCCGAGCAGCGACCCCACCGACGCGACGATCACCGCGAGGATCGCCGCCCACCCGAGCATCGACCCCCCGAGCGTCACCTGCTCCGCAGAGGCCCGCAGCAGCCCCACCTTGCCCCATAGGCCGGAGGTGGGCGGCAGGCCGACGAGGCTGAACAGCCCGAGCGCGAGGACCCCGACCACCCAGGGATCCCGGCGCGCGAGCCCTGAGATCCGGTCCAGGCGACCGGATCCGTAGGTGTGCTCGATCGCGCCGGTGGTCAGCAGCAGGGCCGACATCGTGATCACGTGGTGGACGAGATAGAGGATTCCGGCCGTGACGGAGAGCTGGGTGAACAGCACCAGGCCGAGAAGGATGTGCCCCACGCCGGAGACCATCTGGTGACCCATCGCCGTCCGCACCCGTCGAGCGCTCGCCGTCGAGAAGGCGCCCACCAGGATCGTCACGAGCACCAGCACCGCGAGGACCGCCAGGAACGGCAGCCCGTCCGAGAAGGTCACCGCGACGATCCGGTACATCGCATACAGCGCGACCTTGGTGTGCAGAGCGGAGAACAGCGCCATGATCCCGGCAGAGGTGCCGGGGTACGCCCGCGGCAGCCACGAATGCACGGGCACCATGCCCGCCTTCACGGCGAGGGAGAGGAGCACGACGGCCAGGGCCGCAGCGGTCGCCGGGTCCTCGCTCCCGGCGCCGGCGAGCGAGGCCAGGTTCACCGTGCCCGCGGTGCCGTAGACGAACCCGACGCCGATCAGCAGCACCGTCGAGGTGAGCAGGTTGACCAGCACGAAGAGTCGGCCGATGCCGAGGCGTCGCCAGCTGCCGGTCACGGCGATCAGCGCATAGGAGGGCATCAGCATGACCTCGACCCAGACGAACAGGTTGAAGAGGTCGCCGGTGAGGAGCGCGCCGTTGACCCCGGCGCTCAGCAGCAGCACCAAGGGCGGCAGGAAGCGATACCGCGACTCCCCGGTCAGCACCAGGAAGATGCTCGCGGCGAGCGTCGCGACCGCGGTGACCAGCAGCATCACCGCACTGAGCGTGTCGGACACGAAGGGGATGGCGAGCACGTCGGAGAATCCGCCGACGGCGTGGGAGATCACCGGTTCGGTGCGATGCCAGGCCAGCAGCCAGAGCGCGCCGAGGCCGACGGCGATCGGCACGCCGATCAGCACCGCGGTGTCGACCGCCCGGCGGCGCACGAGCAGCAGGACAGCCGCCCCGAGCAGCGGGGCCACGACGAAGATCGGCAGGAGGGAGGGGGGAACGGTGGGAATCATGAGTCAGGGTTCTCCCCGGTCGCCGGGTGCTGGGACATATCGTCGTCCCGGCCGATCACGGCGAGAGTCAGCATGAAGATGGTGACCGCCATGGTGATGACGATCGCGGTCAGCACGAAGGCCTGCGGGAGCGGGTCCGCCATGTCGGCGCGCGAGGAGACGTCGGTGAGCGGCTCGGCACGCCATCCCGGCACTCCGGTCGCCAGGAGCACGAAGTTCGCGGCGTGGCTGATCAGCGTCATCCCGAACACCGCGCGCACCATGCTCCGCTGGAGCAGCAGGTACACGCCGCCGGCGACGAGGACGGCAACAGTCAGGCTGAGGATCATCGGCGACCGCCCTCCTTCGGCTTCGTTCCGGTCGTCAGGTGCGAGGTGCCGACACCGACTCGGCGCCGACGGACGACGTCTTCCCCACGAGTGGTGTCCAACGGCCCGGGCAGCTCGCCCTCGACCGCCTCATCGGTCCGCTCACGAGTGCTCTCCCCCGGCGTGGCGGACCCTGTGGAGGCACCGGCCCCCAGCAGGTTCACCGCGACCATGACCAGGCCCAGCACCGCGAGGTACACGCCCAGGTCGAAGATCATCGAGGTGGACACGTGGGCACCCAGCAGGTGTCCGTGCAACGGCTCGAGGAAGCCTCCCTTCAGGAACCCGAGGGCGCCGGCGCCGAGAGCCACCGCGATGCCCCCTCCGATGAGGAACAGGGGGAGCCTGAGCGGGCCGATCTGTCGATCCGTCGACGTGGACAGATACATCAGCGCGACGATCGCGGACCCGACGAGTGCGGCGATGAATCCGCCGCCCGGCTCGTTGTGCCCGCGCAGGAAGAGCATGATCGAGAGGAGCGCGAGGATCGGGGCGGTCACCCGCACCATCAGCTGCAGCGCGGCGGAATTGCCCCAGGCGCTGTTGATCGCCCGATCGGCCGAGGTCCCCTCGCCGCGCAGTGCCGGCGCCCTGTCGGCGTCGGTGCCGTCCTCGCTGCCGGTCTCGCCGTCAGGATCGATGAACATGTGACGCACGCTGGAGAGCACGGCGACGATCGCGACGCCTGCCATGCCGAGCACGGACAGCTCGCCGAGCGTGTCCAGGGCACGGAACTCCACCAGGATGACGTTGACGATGTTGTGGCCGCCGGTGATCTCCTCGGCGTGCGCGATGTAGTACTCGGCGACGTCGCTGCGCTCGCGTCGGCCCATGAACAGGTACATGCCGGCACCGGCGGCGAGCCCGACGCCCACGGCCAGGAACAGCGCCCCGCGGCGCGGGGCACGCCCGGGGGGATCGAAACGCCGCGGGAGCCTCTGCAGCACGAGCATGATGATGATGATCGTCAGCGACTCCACGAGCAGCTGGGTCAGGGCGACGTCGGGCGCTCCCAGGACGAGGATCTGCACCGTCGCGAGAATGCCCACCGCGGAGAGGGCGACCGCCGCTCCGAGGCGGTCCCGCCGCGTGCAGACCACCACGACCGCCACGAGGATGAGCACGAAGAGCACGACGTCGAAGGGGACGTTGAGCCCTGGGGTCAGCGCGGGGAGATCCCCGACAAGGGCGACGAAGGCCGCCAGCATCACGACGCAGAATGCTGCCAGGATCGCGGCGAGATGCCGCATCGGGTCGTCACTCGCGATCGGCCTGACGAGCAGCAGGGCGAAGCGCCTGGCCAGGCGGTCCACCGCTCCCAGGATCTGCGCCCCGTCGACGGGGAACGGGTTCGTCTCCAGGGGGGGGAGCAGCCTGCGGCGTCCGAGCGCGAACAGGGTGCCGAGGACGATCACGCCGACCGTGATCGCCAGTTCCGGCGTGACGCCGTGCCAGAGCGCGAGATGCGGATGGTGCTCCCCGCCGAGCGCCGCGTCCATCGCCCGGGCGACCGGGGTGTCCAGCACGCCCACGACGAGAGCGAGAGGGAGCCCCGCGAGGATCGGCAGGGCGGCCGGCCAGAGCAGCAGCGGAGCGGGCCGGTGGGCGTTGCGCGCCTCGCGGACGGCCCCGGTCGGGTCCGTCGAGCTGGTCATGGCCTCTGCTGCGGCCCGGTCTCCTGATGTCGCCTCGGCGTCGAGTCGCGCCAGTGCGTCCTCATCTCGGCCGTCGATGAAGACGCCGAGCACGATCTTCGCGCAGTACGCGAAGGTGAGCACGCTGGCGCCCGCGATACCGAGTGCGACCACCCAGCCCATCGCCGGAGCCCCACCGAGGTCCAATGCCCCGGTCAGGAGCGCCTCCTTGGAGACGAAGCCGAGCATCGGGGGCAGCCCTGCCATGGACATGCAGCCCAGCAGCGTCACCACGAAGCTGCCGGGCAACGCTCGTGCGAGAGCCGGCATGCGCCGCAGCTCGCGCGTATGGACAGCATGGTCGATCACTCCGACCATCATGAACAGGCCGGACTTGAACAGCGCGTGGGCGATGGTGTGCAGCACGGCAGCCAGGATCGCCGCCTCCGTGCCCACGCCGATGAGGGTGACGATCAGTCCCAGCTGGCTGACCGTCGAGTAGGCCATGAGCTTCTTGAGGTCGCGCTGCTGGAGCGCGAGGAACCCGCCCACGAAGGCGGTGACCAGGCCGGCCGTGATGAGCAGGACGTTCCAGGCGATGACGTCGTGGAAGGCCGGGCTGAATCGGAGCAGCAGGAAGATGCCTGCCTTCACGACAGCGGCCGCATGGAGGTACGCCGAGACCGGCGTCGCCGCGGCCATCGCATCGGGCAGCCACACGTGGAAGGGGAACTGGGCGGACTTCGTGCAGGCGGCGACGGCGATCAGCAGTCCGACGAGCGTGGCGAACGCGGGGTCCTCGGACCAGACGTCCGCGGCGAGCACCTCGGTCACCGAGGAGGTGCCCAGGCGCAGGATCATCAGCGAGACCGCGATCAGCAGGGAGAGGCCGCCCAGGAACGTGATCAGCAAGGTGCGCATCGAGGCGGCCTGTCCTCCGCGCCCGGAGCGGGCGATGAGGAGGAAGGAGGCGATCGAGGTCAGCTCCCAGGTCACGAAGAGCAGCACGAGGTCATCGGCGAGCACCAGCGCGACCATCGACAGGGTGAACAGCGCCATCACCAGGGAGAAGCTCAGCTGCCTGCCCGGCTCCAGGTAGCGGGCCGAGTACGCGAGCACCACGGCACCGATGACCAGGGCGATCATCGCGAACACGATCCCGATTCCATCTGCGCGCAGAGCAAGATCAATATCCCACTGCGCGGCCCACGGGATCGAGAACGTCGTGGTTGCCGGCCGGGTCTCTCCGGCGAGGACGGCCTGGGACGCCGGGACGAGAGCTGCGGCCGCGAGCAGATACAGGCCGGCGAGGATCCAGCAGGCGGACCGGCCGAGAGCACGGTCGAGGGCCGGGGTGATCGCCACCGTCGCGACCAGTATCAGCACCGTCCACAGCACCGACATCGTCAGCGCCCCGACGTGGAAGGGGCGGTGGCGTCATGGCGGGGCATATACGGATTCTAGCGACGATCCGCGAGCGGCCAAACCCCGTCTGCTGCGCAGGTGTCTCGGCGGCCTCGCGCGCACGCGCGGTAAGAAATAAGACTCCCTCCGACCCCGCGCCCTCCGCGTTGTGCGGAAGGTCACGGGGACGGAGGGAGTCGGCCGGTGCTCGAGGTGATGCCTGCAGGCACCGGGCTCCCGCGTCATCGCCTGAGGCATCAGGCGTACGCGGCCGGTGTCAGCCCTTGCTGTTGCCCCGGCCGCGCTCGAGCAGCACCTGGACCACGGAGGGCTTGGGTCCCACCTCGTCGTAGTCGGGGAAGTAGGAGAGCTGGGCTCCCCATGCGCCGTCCTCGCCCGGGTGCTGCACGGAGACGAAGGCGCTGCGGTCCTCGTCGCGGATGATCGGGCCGCAGGTCTCGCCGTCACGAGGCACGGAGAGGAATTGCTCGACCCGGCCGCGGGAGTCGCCGTCCAGCGTGACCCGGAACAGGCCGTCGTTGTAGCCGATGCCCGAGGGAGCGCCGTCGGTGGAGATCCAGAGGTTGCCCACCGCGTCGAACGCCAGGTTGTCGGGGCAGGAGATCGGCGAGACCTGGTCCACCGGGAAGCCGGAGAAGTAGGTGGTGTCGCCCTGCGCCGGGTCGCCGCACACCATCAGCAGGTTCCACGCGAAGGTGGTCGAGGTCTGGTCGCCCTGCTCGTCGATCTCCACGATGTGGCCGTCACGGTTCTCGGCGCGCGGGTTCGCCTCGTCGGCCGAAGCCTTCCCCGCCGTGCCGCGGCCGGAGTTGTTGGTGCAGGCGACGTACACGCGACGGGTGGCCAGCGACGGCTCGACGTCCTCGCAGCGGTCCATCTTGGTGGGGCCCACGGCGTCGGCCGCGAGGCGGGTGTGCACCAGGACCTCCTCGGCGCTGAAGCCGGGGACCGCCGACTCGCCGTCCACCAGCAGCGGCAGCCACTCGCCGGTGCCGTCGAAGGAGCCGTCGGCCGGGACCGCGCCCGAGCCGTCGATCTCCGCGGCCGGCGAATTGCCGGAGAACTTCGCGACGTACAGATCGCCGCTGGTCAGCAGCGTCATGTTGTGCGCCTTGTCGCCCTCGACATAGGTGCCGTGGGAGACGAACTTGTAGAGGTAGTCGAAGACCTCGTCGTCACCGGTGTAGGCCACGACGTGACCGTCCTCGGCGAGGATCACGTTGGCGCCCTCGTGCTTGAAGCGGCCCAGGGCCGTGTGCTTGCGCGGGGTGGAGGTCGGGTCGAAGGGGTCCACCTCGACGATGTAGCCGAAGCGGTTCGGCTCGTTCTCGTAGCCCTCGTTGCGGGAGTCGAAGCGGTCGTACTTCGACTCCCAGTTCCGGGCGGTGGCCTTGTCGGCGAGGCCGTAGCGCTTCTCCGCGTCGGAGGTGCCCGGTGCGCGGAAGTAGCCGTGGAAGTTCTCCTCGCCCGAGAGCAGCGTGCCCCACGGGGTGAGCCCGCCGGCGCAGTTGCCGAAGGTGCCCAGCACCGTCGTGCCCTCGGGGTCCTCGACGGTTGTGACCAGGTCGCTGCCGGCCGCGGGGCCGGTGAGCTCGAACGCGGTGTCCAGCAGGATGCGGCGGTTCAGCTCGGCGCCCTGCACGTAGGAGTAGGGGAAGTTCTTGTTCTTCCGCTCCAGCTCGACCACGGTGAGGCCGTGGGCGGCCATGCCGATCTCGATGAGCTCGTCCTCGTCGGTCTCCGGCGGGAGCATGATGTTCTCGTTCGTGTACTCGTGGTTCACGAACATGACGGCGCGCTTGCCGTTGCTGCCCGGGATCTCCTGGATCTCCGTGTAGTCGTTGTTGTAGCCGAACTGGCGCTTCTGCGCCTCGGCGCTCTGGGCGTTCCAGTCGAAGTCGGGGGCGTCATCGAACAGCGGGTCGCCCCAGCGGATGATCGGGTGCCAGGCGTAGCCCTCGGGGACGGTGAACTCGTCGACCTCGAAGTCGACCGGCGCGATCGCCTCGAAGAGCAGCTTGGTGCCGTTCGGCGCCGGGACCCGCGAGCCGCCCTTGCCGTTGCCACTGCCGTTGCCCTGGCCCTTGCCGTTCCCGTTGCCGGGATCGGCGAGGGCGCCCTGGGTGCCGCCCAGCGCGATCGCGAGCGCGCCACCGGTGCCCCCGAGGACCGCACGACGGGTCAGCGCCGAGGAGGCGATGTCGCGGAACGTCGGGTTGTCCGAGTGGTTGCACGGCCCTGCTGCGCACTGGTTCGCGCACTTGAGGGCGCAGGTCACGGCCGAGCGCTTGCCGCGTGCCGCATCCTTCATGAGCAGGGGGATGTCGATCAGGGCCATGGGGTGATCCTTCGCAGTCGATCCGTCGCTCGGCCGGGGCACGAGCAGGGGCACGACGACAGTGCCCCTGCGAGGTGATCACGGGCCCACCCGAGGGCGACACCCCGGTGAACTCTGGGGTGCGAACACGTGACGGACCGGGTCGGCGTGCGTGGGCCCGTCACCGCGCCGACGTCCTCCCCGACGACGACGACGGCCCCTGGACCTGTTCCGCAGAACAGGCCCAGGGGCCGTCGTGGGGCCTCAGCGCCCGAGGTGGGTCCCGTGGGTCCCGTGGGTCAGAATCTCGTCGGCGGCACGAAGGTGTCCGGCTTGACCAGCACCACCGGGACAGGCGATTCGATCGCGACCCGCTGCGAGGTGGAGCCCAGCAGGATCTTGCCGATCGGGGTGCGGCGACGGATGCCGAGCACCACCAGGTCGATGGGGTCGGACTCGACGGCATCGAGGATGTCGTCGGCCGGATCGTCGCGCTTGGGCACGGTGCGCAGCTCGTGCTCGAGGCCGGTCTCCGCCAGACGCTCGGTCAGCGGCCGCTTGTCCGTCACGCCGCGGGCCTTGCGCGGATCGGGCGGGCGCTCGGAGGCGAGCACGAGGAGCTTCGCATCGCGGCGCGTCGCCTCCTCGATCGCGTACTTCAGGGCGGCCTCGCTGGTGGCGCTGGGGACGTAGGCCAGCAGGATGGTGGTCATGGCATCTCCCGGGAGTCTGGAGTCGTGGGACAGGTCGGTGTCTGGAGTATCCGGCGTCGCATCCGAGTCCGCGGGGTCACGGCTTGCCGAGGTCGTCGGGATGACGGAACCGCGTGCGTCGGGCCTTGACCGCGCTGTTGTAGAACCAGGTGATCACGTAGAGCACGAGACCCACGGCGAGCAGGCCGCCGGCGATGACGTAGTTCTGCGCCGGCTGGGCGAGCGGGGAGATCAGCGCGAACGAGGTGATCGCACCGATCACGGGCAGCACCGTCGGGGTGCGGAAGTGGTCCGAGTCGACCGTGTCCTTGCGCAGCACCAGCACCGAGATGTTGACCATCCCGAACACGGCCAGCAGCAGGAGCGCGGTGGTGCCGCCGAGCGCCTGGATGGTCTCCTCGGCGAGCACGAACTTGACCGTGAGCACGAGGGCGAAGGCCAGCACGGTGGAGAACACGATCCCGGCCCACGGGGTGCGGGTCGAGGCCATGACGCCCTTGAGGAAGCCCGGCAGCACGCCCTGCTTGGACATGCCGTAGAGCAGGCGCGAGGCCATCATCATGTTGATCAGCACCGTGTTGGCGACGGCGAAGATCGAGATGAACGCGAAGATCGTGTCGATCGGGATGCCGGGGGCACCGACCTTCACGACCTCGAGCAGCGGGGTGGTCGACTCGGTGAGCCGGCCGATCGGCACCACGGCGACCGCGAGGAGAGAGATCAGCACGTAGATCACGCCGGTGATCGACAGTCCCGCGATGAGCGCCTTGGGGAAGTTCTTGACCGGGTTCACGGTCTCCTCGGCCATGTTCACGGAGTCCTCGAAGCCGACCATCGAGAAGAACGCCAGGGCTGTCGCCCCGATGATCGCCATGAACATGCCCTTCTCGTCCTGCGTCTCGAAGAGGATCACGCGCGAGAAGTCGGCCTCGCCGCGGGCGACGGTGAAGAAGCCGACCACGATCACCAGCATCAGGCCGGTGAGCTCGATGCAGGTGAGCACCACGTTCGCCTTGACGGACTCGGAGACGCCACGCAGGTTGATCAGGGCGACGAGCACCAGGAAGATCAGCGCGATCCCGGTCGTGACCCCGCCGGCGGAGGCGCCGAGGGACTCCTCGAGACCGAACGCCTTCAGCACGTTCTCCGCGAGGAAGATCGCGCTGGTCGAGGCCGAGGTGATCCCGGAGGACAGCACCGCGAAGGTCACCATGAAGGTGAGGAAGTGGATGCCGAAGGCCTTGTGCACGTACAGCGCCGCGCCAGCGGCCTGCGGGTACTTGGTCACCATCTCCACATAGGAGAGCGCCGAGACCATGGCGACGGCGAAGGCGATGATGATCGGCACCCAGCCGGCGCCGCCGACCTCACCGGCGACCTTGCCGGTCAGCGAATAGACGCCGGTTCCGAGGATGTCGCCGACGATGAACAGCAGCAGGAGCTTGGGCGTGATCGCCTTCTTCAGCTCCGGCTGATCCGAAGAGGCGCTGCCCCCGGATGCGATGGGGGCGGCCTCGCGTGGCTCGCTCATGGGAATCCTCCCGGGACGGGGACACGATCTGACCGCTCAGGGCGGCAACGGGCTCGGACAGAGCACCATTGCCCAGGGAACCGAGGGCGGCTGTGCGGGAACTCTACTCTGTCAGGCCCTGGGTCCCGTCGGACGCTCCGCAGGTCCGGCCGTGGACTCGGCAGGTGCTGCCGGGTCGCCGTCCGCTGTCGCGTCATCGTGCGCCGCCGGGTCGCCGTCCGCCGCCGACTCCTCGGCGTCGGCGTCCTGCACCGACAGGCGCAGCGTCTGGACCCATTGGCGCGAGGCGTCCGAGCTGATCGCCAGCACCCCGAGCGCCGAGGCTCCCGCCCCCACCAGGAGCGAGTGCGCGACGTCGCCGGCCATCGACGTGGCCAGCGTGAGGCGCGCGATCGCGTCGGCCGCGAACAGTGCCATCAGGACGATCCGCGACCACCTGCTGCGACGCAGCACCCCGACCAGCAGCAGCACGAGCGCCACCGCGAAGGCGGAGGCGAGATAGACCCCGTCGGCCTCCGGGAAGATCGAGGACGCCTCGGCGAACAGGCTCTGGAAGTCCACGCCCAGCAGGCGGCCCACCCACTGCGCGATGACCACGCAGGACTGCAGCACCACCAGCGCCCCGGTGAAGACGACGGTGGGCGGAGGGAGGTGGTGGTCCGTCGCGCGGGTCACGATCTCGTGGAGGTCGTCGACCGTCCCCTGCCACTGCGCCGAGAGCTCGCCCCCGAGGTCTGCACGGCCGGAGCCGCTGCTGCGCAGACGGGCCGCGACCAGGGCCGACTGGGTGGCCGCGCGGGCCCGCGCCTTCATCACCGTGGTGCCCGTGGGCCGATGGCGCGGCAGCATCATCGCGCTGGCCCCGTCGGAGCGGGAGGCGGCGTCGGCGACATCGATCACCGGGAGATGGCCGTCGGTGCGGAAGCGGTCTCCCTGGCCGTTGCGGTGGTGGTACGCCGTGGAGAACTCGGCGATCACCTCGACCGGGATCTCGGGGTCCGCGAAGCGCACCGTGTCGATGAGGTAGTCGCGCTCGACATCGATGTTCTCGTCGATGCGGTGCGTGATCTGCAGGGTGAAGAAGGAGAAGCCGACGGCGCGGTCGTAGGTGCCGGCCGCGAGCCAGTCGGCGCGGTAGCCGCCGGGCAGCACGAAGTCCGTGGGCATCCGCCAGAAGCGCACGTGGTGCCGTTTGGTGGTGGTGCCGCCCACCTCCTGCTGGTACGTGAAGTCGTGGCGACGACCCATCAGGTACAGGTTCGAGACCGGGGCACCCGGGTACGAGCGCCTCAGGAGGGTGGAGCGCACCATCGACCAGGCCGAGGCCAGCGTGCGCTCCTCGGCGAGGGCCCAGCCGGCGCGGCGCATCGCCACGTGCAGATCCCGCTCGGGCCCGTCGAAGGCCAGATTGATCGGATCCGACAGCACCCCCTCGGTGGTGCGGGTGCGGCCGAAGAAGTAGTCCGGCAGATAGATCCAGGTCATCAGCTGATGCAGGCGCGGGAGCGTGATGTAGGTGAGCAGCAGCCAGAAGCCGACCAGGTACAGCAGTCGCACCGGCGTGAGGGAGAAGCCCTCGAACAGGTACAGCAGCGCCAGCCAGATCGAGACCACGACACCAATGACGATGAACAGGGTGTCCAGCAGTGCGTACACCTCGAACCGCTGCCTGCGCGGCGAATGGCCGCGGGAGTGGTCGTATTCGGGCGGCTCCGTGGGAAGCGGCCTCTCCAGCGGGACGACCGACGCGTCGCGCGCCGGCGTCACCGGCCAGGCCCTGCGGTCCGCGATCTCATGGGGCCATCGTAGGGGGCCGCCCTGCCTGCTCCCGGGGAGCTCCCGCTCCGGCGGCCGATGCCCTCCGACGCCTTTCGATGTCTCCGCCGTGCGCGAACGGCTGCGGTGGATCCACGCCGGCGGGCCTAGTCTTGCGCAGTCCCCATCGAAGGAGCACCACCTGATGACCAGCATCCCCGCTGTCCGTTTCCATGACGGCCACGAGATCCCCCAGCTCGGCTACGGCGTGTGGCAGGTCGAGAACGACGTCGCGGCCGACGTCGTCGAGCAGGCCCTGCGCGCCGGCTACCGACACCTCGACACCGCCGCGGTCTACGGCAACGAGGAGGGCGTGGGTCGTGGCATCCGCGCCTCCGGCGTGCCGCGCGAGGAGATCTTCGTGACCACCAAGCTGTGGAACGACTCCCACGGCCGTGACGACGCCCTCGCCGCGATCGACACCTCCCTGGAGAAGCTCGGCCTGGACCACGTGGACCTGTACCTGATCCACTGGGCCAAGCCCATCCAGGGCCAGTACGTCGAGGCCTGGAAGGCGCTCATCGAGATCCAGAAGAGCGGCAAGGCCGCCTCGATCGGCGTCTCGAACTTCCCGAAGGCGGAGCTCGAGGAGATCATCGAGGCCACCGGCGTGACCCCGGTGATCCACCAGGTCGAGACCCACCCGACCTTCCAGCAGACCGAGCTGCGCGAGGTCGAGGGCGCCCACGAGATCCTCCACCAGTCCTGGTCCCCGCTCGGCCAGGGCAGTGAGAGCAACGACCTCGGCGACCCCGTCATCACCGACATCGCCGAGGCGCACGGCGTGACCCCCGCGCAGGTCGTCCTCGCGTGGCACCTCGCCAAGGGCTTCGTCGTGATCCCCAAGTCGGTCACGCCCGAGCGGATCATCTCGAACTTCGCCTCCGCCGACGTCACGCTCACCGAGGGAGAGATCGCCCGGATCGACGCCCTGGACCAGGTCGACGGCCGCATCGGCGGCGACCCGCAGACCTGCAACTTCTGATCTGCGCCTGATCCACAGGTGATGGACGCCTGATACGCAGCTCGGCCCGGCCCCTGAGGGGTCGGGCCGAGCATCGTTCGGGGCCGGCATCGTGACGAGAGCTCGACGGTGAGGGCTCGAGGGTGAGGGCTCGAGGGTGAGGACCGACGGCGGGATCAGTCCCGGCGTGCGGCCCGGGCCACGGCCAGTGCGCCGATCAGGCCCAGCAGCAGGAATCCTGCCGACCCTGCCATCGCGATCCGCGATCCGTCGGTGAAGACGGTGCCCAGCTGGTCGAGCGTCCCGCTCCCGGCGCCCTGGGCGCGCAGCTGGGAGAGGATCGACCCGGCCGAGTCGGTCATGGCCTGCCCGTAGCGGGCGGCCTCCCCCGTCAGCGACCCGGTGCCGGCGGACAACCCGGCCGCGAGGAACGCGCCGGAGACGGCCGTTCCCAGCGCGGTGCCGAGCTGACGGACGGTGGACTGCGTGGCCGAGCCCTGCCCGGACTGCTCCGGCGGCACGGGGGCGAGCACGGTCGAGGTCAGCTGCGCGGAGGCGAGCCCCAGGCCCAGCCCGTAGACGACGAGGGTCACGACGAGGAGCGCGATCGGGGTGGACGGGCCGAGCAGCAGCGCGAGCACGCCGACGCCGAGCACCTCGAGCCCGAGGCCGACCAGCACGGTGCCGGGCGCCCCGATCGCCGCGGCGAGATGCCGGGCCAGGGTTCCCGAGAGGAATGCGCCGCCGGCCATCGCGGCGAGCACCAGGCCGGCCTGGAGCGTGCCCAGGGCCAGCACGTTCACCAGGTACAGGGGCAGCACGAACAGCAGGCCGAACTCGCCGATCGCCACGGTCCCGGCGGTGAGGTTGCCCCAGGCGAACGCCCGCAGACGGAACAGCGACAGGTCCAGCAGGACCTCGCGCCCGGCGGCGCCGCGGCTGCGTTCCCGGAACAGGAAGGCGATCAGCGCCAGGAGGCCGACGAGCAGCAGCACCGGCGTCAGGGACAGGCCGACGGGCCCGTGGATCGTGAGGCCGCCGATCTCCAGCGGCGCCTTCTGCGTCCACCAGCCCAGAGTCGTGGACTCGACGATCGCGAACACGAGGGATCCGAGCGCGAGGGCGCTGAGCAGCGCACCCATCGCATCGAGGTCCCGCCGCCCGCCCTGGGGGCGCGGTGCCTCCCGGGTCTCCCCCACCCAGGCGATGGTGCCGGCGATGACCAGCAGACCGATCGGCACATTGACCAGGAAGATCCACGGCCAGGAGAACGCGCTGGTCAGCCAGCCGCCGAGCAGCGGGCCCAGCGCTGCGGCGCCGGCCATCACGGCGCCCCACACCCCGAAGGCCGCTGCGCGCTCGGATCCGCGGAAGGTGGCATTCACGGTCGAGAGCGTCGAGGGCAGGATCAGTGCCCCGCCGACGCCCTGCAGCAGCCGGGCGGCGATCAGCGCGGCCGCTCCCCCGGCCATCGCCGCGAGCACGGAGGCGATCACGAACAGGGCCACGCCGGCGAGGAACAGCCGGCGCCGGCCCAGGCGATCGCCCATGCGCCCGGTGATCAGCAGCAGCGCGGAGAGGACCACGGCGTAGCTGGTGGAGACCCACTGCGCGTCGGTGAGGTCCAGGCCGAGGTCACCGATGATCGTGGGCAGCGAGACGGCGACGATCGACCCGTCGATGACGATCAGGGCGAGGCCGGCCGCCAGGACGCCCAGCGCCTTCCAGCGGCGCGGGTCGGTCGAGGGATCGGCGGGGGCGCCGGCGGGCCGGCGGCCAGCGGGCTCGGGGTCAGCTGGCGTGGCGTCAGCGGTCGATGCGTGGGGCGCGGTGGCGGCCGATGCGGTCGCCCCGGAACGGTGAGGGCGTGAGTTCGTCATGTCCCTAGATTATGACTCTGTGTCAGATCCGTCGATACATCGAACAGTTGATCCTCGCGCCATCCGCCGACGGCGCCCTATACCTCCATCGGCCCCGCCCGCTGAACCCTGCCGCAGCGGTCGCGCCCGACGGGCCGCTCGCATCCGGCTCGCCGGCCGGCCCAGGGGTCCTCGGTCGGCCGTGCCCCGTAGCCTGGAGCGGAACCCCCGAGAAGAGGAATCCCATGCCTGCAGCACATCCCGTCGTCCCGTCCCTCGAGCTGGCCGGCGGCCGCTCGATCCCCCAGCTCGGCTACGGCGTCTTCAAGGTCGAGGACGACGTCGCGGCCGACGTCACCCTCCAGGCGCTCGAGGCCGGATATCGCCACCTCGACACCGCGAAGGTCTACGGAAACGAAGAGGGCGTGGGCCGCGCGATCCGCGAGGCCGGCGTGCCGCGCGAGGAGCTGTTCGTGACCACGAAACTCTGGAACGACGCCCAGGGCTTCGACGACGCGATCGCCGCCTGCGAGGCCTCGCTCGAGCGCCTCGGCCTGGACTACGTGGACCTCTACCTCGTGCACTGGGCCGTGCCCTCGCAGGGGCAGTACGTCGAGGCGTGGAAGGCTCTGATCGAGCTGCAGAAGCGCGGGCTGGTGCGCACGATCGGCGTCTCGAACTACCCCGCACCCCAGCTCACGGAGATCATCGAGGCCACCGGTGTCGTGCCCGCGATCCACCAGATCGAGCTGCACCCCTACTTCCAGCAGCGTGAGCTGCGCGAGATCCACACGCAGCACGGGATCCTCACCGAGTCGTGGGGTCCGCTGGGCCAGGGCAAGTCCGACCTGCTGGAGAACACCGTGATCACCGGCATCGCCGCAGCGCATGAGGCGACGCCCGCGCAGGTGGTGCTGGCCTGGCACCTCGCGCACGGCATCGTGACGATCCCGAAGTCGGTCACGCCCTCGCGCATCGTGGAGAACCTCGCCGCCGCCGAGCTCGAGCTCACGGCCGACGAGATCTCGGCGATCGACGAGCTGGACCGTCCCGACGGCCGCGGCGGCGCGGACCCGGCGACGAAGACTGCCTGACCTACCTGAAAGGGGAACGCCGTGCCACAGCAGGAACTCGCCATTCTTCGCGCATACACCACCGCGTGCGCCGAAACAGACCACTTGGTGTGCCAGGACCCTTCAGCCTGCACACAAATGGCAATAGAACTCATGGAAACAGAACGCACCGAACTGTTGGCCTCTGCCTACGATGCCCGTCGCATCGCACTCGAATCTCGTGGACAACTTCCTGATCCAAATTGGCTAACTTCGGAGCTCATCGTTGGAATCGAAGACCTTTTACGATCACAGCCAAATATCGACGGGCCTTTTCGATCAATAGCCATCACTACGGGCCTCGCGCGCCTGGCGGAACGCGGACTCCCGCCCGACTGGCTGGTTCGCGAACAAATTGGACCAAGCCTAATTCGACGGATTATCTTGACCGCAACTTCCGTGTGGCATCGGATATTCACGGGCGAACTTGAACGCGAACAAGTTCCAGAGTTACATGGCTGGCTGTCGAGCATCGACGCTGACGCGCCGGACGACTACAGGGCGGAGCATGATCACACTCGGCTCATCGTGAAGAGTCTCGCAGGAAATACCTTCGAGCGGGGTTCAACTTGGATTAAAGAGGCAAGCCTCTCCGACATTGCTGCTTGGCGAGTCCATGGTTACACATGCTCCCCGCCCGAGATTGACGACATGGCTCTAGCTGGCGGCCGAGCCGCATCCCATTGGATATATGAACGATTTTCTCGCACCTACCACTCAGATTGGAGTCCAGAATCCTGGGCATGGGAGGCCTCCCTCATCGAGCACCCTTCCGCGACCTCAAATCGTGCCGGCATTCAGTTAGCGACTCTCCAGGAACGCGTGACAACGAATTCACAATTGACTCGAGCGGCGAGTGCGTTTGTGCTCGAAGACCTCGGTGAAGTACTTCCGGGAATATCGCGGAGTGAACTGGTGGAACTCGTTGCGCACCACCTCGACCGCGGTCAACACAGCGAGGCAAGAACTCTTTCTCTGGCGGCTTACAGTGAGAATCCAAAGGACAATGATATGCGCGCAATATACGCCTTCTCCTGGCTCCCCCTCGAACCGCGACGAAGTCGCGAGATAATTTCTGAAACCGGAAACACGAAAAACATGTCATCAGCCGTGCGAGATATCAACCTCGCAACGAGCTTCCTCATCGAGGGAAATCTCGATGGCGCTCGCTCAACGATCGCGGGAATATCGACAATTGCGGACGGCTCCGATGTGCCAGCTTGGCTCTGGGATCCCAAATCACTCACTTCGCATCCCCAGGTGGCCTTCATGAGCCCCACGACATGGATTGAATCTTCCCCGGTTAGCTCTGCAGCTGGTCAGCAATCGCTCGCATCGGAACTATGAGGTGCAGATCATCGACCGGGGATGGAAACGCATCCACAAGCCCAAGGTAGAAGCTGCGGGCGCTCTCATCGCGACAATGGATGAGCAAGGCTGCAGCTCCCATACCTTCGCTGACCGCCAGTGAACGCTGGATCGCATCCCTAAATAGGTTCGCCCCGACGCCACGTCCTTGGGCGCGCTCATCTACGGCGAGTCTTGCCAGGAGGACACAAGGAATGGGGTCCGGACGACGCTTAGAAAAGTCCGCACCGACACTCACATGGCTCACCCCGGCCGCAGCGATCGCATAGAAGCCAACCACTTCCCCGTCAAGCACAGACACGTAGGTCACAGCATTGTTGGCACGCTGGTTCTGCCATGCATATTCCTTGAGCCACGTATCCAGCTCGCCAGCTCCGCTCGCAAACGCCTTCTTGCCGTCCCGCTTCTCTAGCTTCCGTGGAGCTTCAAGAATCCCCGAAGCCATCAGTCCTCCAGAGTGAACGGCGCGTCGAACACCGACGGCCTGGCGAACAGTGCGGCCAGCTTCTCCGTCTTGACCGGCTGATCGAGGAGCTGGACAAATTCCTCAAACTGCTCCGGCGTGACCTCGAACCATCGGCGATCTGCGAGAACCTTCTCGGCTTGCTCTACGGCGCTGCCAAGGATGAACGTCGAGACAGTTACATCCTCAGCTTCCGCTGCACGTCGGAGCACGTGCTCCTGCTTCTCGGTCGCACGTAGATTGATACGTTCACTCTTCGTAGCACTCATGGCACTGCTCCCTACTCGAGGCATCACGCCTCTCTGGACGAGGCGTCTCGGCTCGTAGCATCAAGCACCTCGGCACTGATCGAGGCGTACAGACAATGTACACACACACCGCTACCGCAAGCAACACCGCTCCCGGCGACGATCCTCACGCTCTGACCCTCGGGACCCACGCCTCGATGTCCGAACCCTCACGCGCGCCTCCGCTTGTCACCGCGCGGCTCAGAAGTAGACCGCGAGCGGTCCCGTCGGCCCGTCGATGACCTGCACCGGGGTGTCGAACACGCGGGTGAGAACGTCGCCGTCCATGATCTCGGCGACGGGGCCGGCCTCGACCACGCCGCCGTTCTTCATGGCGACGATGTGGTCGGAGTAGTGGGCCGCGAAGTTGATGTCGTGCAGCACCACCACGATGGTGCGGCCCAGCTCGCGGGCGGCGTCGCGCAGGCGTCCCATCATCTGCACGCTGTGGCGCATGTCGAGGTTGTTCAACGGCTCGTCCAGCAGCACGTACTCGGTGTCCTGGGCAAGCACCATGGCCACATACGCGCGCTGGCGCTGCCCGCCGGAGAGCTCATCGAGGTAGCGGGACTCGAGCTCGTCGAGGTGCAGGAAGTCGATCGCCTCGGAGATCTTCTGCTCGTCCAGCGCGGTGAGCCTGCCCTTGGAGTAGGGGAAGCGGCCGAAGCCCACGAGCTGGCGCACCGTGAGGCGGGTGACGAAATGGTTCTCCTGGCGCAGCACCGAGAGGATCTTCGCGAGGTCCTTCGAGGCGGTCGAGGAGATGTCGTACCCGGCCACCTCGATCGCGCCCTCGTCGATCCCCAGCAGGCGCCCCGCCATGGTCAGCATCGTCGACTTGCCGGCCCCGTTCGGCCCCACCAGTGCGGTCACGCCGCCTGCGGGGATCTCCAGGGTGACCGGGCCGATCTCGACGGTCCCTGACGAGGAGGTATACGTCTTGCGCACCGCATCGATGCTGATCACAGGCGTCCCTTTCGCATGATGACGACGAGGAACACGGTCCCGCCGACGAGTTCGATGATGATGGAGACGACGCCCTGCGCGTAGAACACGTGGTTCATGAGGAAGTAGGCGCCGGCGAGCACGACGAAGCCCACCAGCACCCCCACCGGGAGCAGTCGCCGGTGATCGTGGGTGCCGGCGAGCTGGTGGGTCAGCGTCGCGACGAGGAAGCCGAAGAAGGTCATCGGGCCGATGAGGGCCGTGGAGACTGCCATCAGCACCGAGACCAGCACGAGCGTGTAGATCGTCTGGCGGCCGTGGTCGATGCCGACGTTGATGCACACGTCCCGGCCCAGCGAGATCACGTTGAGCGTGCGGGCGTTGAGCCAGATCAGCACGCCGGCCACGAGGCACAGCGGGATCGCGTACGGCAGATACTCGACGCTCGCGTTCGTGACCGAGCCGAACAGGCGCGCCGTGAGCACGTCGAACTCGCTCGGGGTGAGCAGGCGCTGCATGAAGCTCGAGACGGATCCCAGCCCGCCGCCGAGCACGATGCCGATCAGCAGCATCACCTGCAGGTTCGCGTACTTGCCGCGCAGCAGCCAGCCATAGAGCAGCACGGACATCACGACCATCAGGGCGACCTGCACCAGGAACTGCCCGGTGCCCTGCAGGGCCACCACCCCGGCCACGCCGAGGGTGTAGACGGCGGTGGTCTGGATCGCGGTGTACAGCGATTCGAAGCCCATGATCGACGGGGTGATGATGCGGTTGCCGGTGACCGTCTGGAAGGCGATCGTGGCCGTGGCCTGGCAGAACGCGGCCACCCCCATCACCACGAGCGAGGTCGCACGCAGCTCGGCGATCAGCCAGAAGCCGCGCGAGCCGATCGGCATGGGGTTGCCGATCGCGAGCAGGCCCAGGGCGAACGCCGCGGCGAGCACCACGAGCGTGACCAGCACGATCCAGTAGCGCCGTCGGGACCGGCCGTCGGCGAACGCTCCGGAGCTGCTGCGCAGCGGCCGCGGCACGCTCAGCGGCGCGATCTCCTCGGCGGTGTCGGTGGGAGCGGTGGAGATGTCGAGATGGTCGCTCCCGGTCGAGGTCACCAGGCGACGGGACGCGCTGGTCACGATCGTGCGGCGCTCATCCATGACGGCGCTGCTTCAGCAGGAGGGCGATGAACACGATCGCGCCGAGGATGCCGAGGATCAGGGAGACCGGCACCTCGAAGGGCATGATGATCGTGCGGCTGACCAGGTCGCACACGGTGACGATGGCGATGCCGAGCAGGCACACCCAGGGCAGGTTGCTGCGCAGGTCGTCCCCGCGCATCATCGACACCACGTTGGGGACGATGAGCCCGAGGAAGGGCAGGTTGCCGACCACCACGGTGACCACGCCGGTGGCGATCGCGACCAGGCCCGTGCCCAGCAGCAGCACCCGCTGGTAGTTCACGCCGACGTTGGTGGCGATGTCCTCGCCGAGCCCGGCCACGGTGAGCCGGTCCGCCACGAAGAAGACGGCGATGCCCACCAGGAGCACGATCCACAGCACCTCGTACTGTCCGCGCAGCACCGAGGTGAAGGACCCGGCGAACCACACGCCGAGGTTCTGCAGGGCGTCGAACTGGAGGGCCACGAAGGTGGAGACCGCGCCGACGACGGAGCCGAGCATGATGCCGATGATCGGCACGATCAGCGAGCTGCGCAGGGTCACCCGGCGCAGGAACGCGAAGAACACCATCGTGCCCACGAACGAGAACACGATCGCGACGGTCATGCGGGTCATGAGATCCGCCTGGGGGCTGACCACCATCACCAGGACCAGGCCCAGGCCCGCCCATTCGGTGGTGCCGGTGGTCGAGGGCTCCACGAAGCGGTTCTGGGTCATGAGCTGCATGATCAGCCCCGACATCGCCATCGCCGCGCCGGCCAGGACCAGCGCGATCGTGCGCGGCACGCGGGTGATCGCGAACATCTCGGCGCCGTCGTCGGCCCCGAGGACGTCGTAGACGCCCGTGCCGAGCGAGACGGCCAGCAGCAATGCCACGATCACGATGCCGATCACGAGCTTGCCGTCGAGGAGTCGCTCGCGGCCGCGGCGGGGTGCCGGGGGCGCCCCGAGGGAGCGAGCCGCGGGAGCGGAGGGAGCGGGCATCAGGTCACCTGGTCCTGGACGGGGCGGCGGTCACCAGCGGCGCACGCGGCTCAGGCCGAGCCTTCGAGGGCGTCGGCGAGGGACTCGAAGTACTCCGTGTAGGTCTGGATCGACTCGTTGGTGTACGTGTCGGCCGGCATGTACACGAGGTTGCCCTCGGCGATCGCGGTGACCCCGGCGAGCGCCTCGGAGTCCTCGAGCACCTGGGCGGCGGGCTGATAGGCGGGGTCGTCGGCGCTGATCGCCGCATCCCGGTCCATGACGAGGATCCAGTCGGGGTTCGAGCTCGCGATGGCCTCGACGGAGATGTCATCACCCTGGTGGTCGTCGCTCGCACCCTCGACCTCGAGCGCGGGGACGAGCCCGAAGGCGTCGAAGGTCCAGCCCAGCGTGCGGCCCGCACCGGGGGCGATGTAGCCGATCGCGCCGCCGGAGACGTTCACGGCCATCACGGTCGACGAGCCGTCGTAGGCAGCGGTGACCCGCTCCATGGCGGCATCCAGCGCGGCACCGAGGTCCGTCGCCTCGGCGTCCTTGTCGAAGATCTGGCCGAGGGTCGTGATCTGGCGCTTCAGCTCGTCGGCGAAGGGCTTGTCGTCGCGGGGGTCGAGCTCGAGGATGGTCGCGTCCGGCGCGTACTTCACGAAATCGTCGTGGTACTGCGCGAAGCGCTGGCCGTTGATGATCAGCGTGGGCTCGGCGGCGACGACCGCCTCGAGGTCGGGTTCGCGGTGGTTGCCGAGGTCGATGATCGACTCGTCGTCCTTGTAGGAGTTCGTGGTCGGCATGAGCGCGCGGGCCGCGGCGGTCAGCGTGACGCCCCAGCTCTCGAGCGTCTCGAAGGTGCGGTTGTCGGTCGCGACGACGGACGCCGGCGGGGTCTGCACGGTCTGCGCGCCGTTGTTGTCCTCGATCTCGACGGTTCCCGCCGGGTTCTCGCCGGCGGCCTCGGCCGCACCGCCGTCACCGGCTCCGGCGGACCCGCCACAGGCGGTGAGGACGAGACCGAGAGCGCCGGCTGCGGACACGGCGCCGAGGTGGCGACGGGAGAGCGTAGTCATGAGGGGAAGGCCTTCTGTCGGTGGTCGGGCGCCGGGAGCGCCACGGATCGCTGCCAAGGCTAGCCTCACCTGCTAGTTTTTCGCTACTTCAGACTTGCGTTATTTTCTTCGTGCACTGTGATCGTGCCGACAGCTGCCTTCTGGGAGCGGGAGGCGAGGACCTTCCGGCGGAGTGCGGCCGCCAGCATCGGGACCACCGAGATGGCGACCAGGAGCAGCACCGCGACCTCGAGGTGATCTCGGATCAGCGCCACCCCGCCGAGCGCGTAGCCCAGGAGGGTGATCAGCACGACCCAGCCCACGGCACCCACCCCGGACCACAGCAGGAAGATGCGACGCGGCATCCTGCCCACCCCTGCCACGACCGTCACGAAGGTCCGGACGATCGGCACGAAGCGCCCGATCACCAGGGCCCGTCGGCCGTAGTGGTCGAAGAACTCGATCGTGCGGTCGAAGTAGGCGCGCTTGAGGAAGCGGCCGTCACGCTCGTAGAGCTTCTCACCGAGAGCCCGACCGATCTCATAGCCCAGCACGTTGCCGGCGAACGCGGCGATGATGAGCGTCACCAGGGACAGCTGCAGCGGGGCGGCGATCGACCCCTCATGCGTGAACATGCCGATCGCGAAGAGGAGCGAGTCCCCCGGCAGGAACGGGAAGAACAGCCCGCATTCGACGAGAACGATCAGGTGGGCGAACCACCAGAACGCGTCGCCGAACTGCGCGAGAAGGCTCGCGGGGTCCATCAGCAGGTGGATCAGGTTCATGCGCGCGCCCTCGTCATCCTCGGATCCCCCGACGACACGGGGCCGGCAGGTCGGCACGGACCGGAGGCCTCCGGCCCCTGCCGAAGCAGGATCGCACAGCGACGCCGGAGCAGGGCCGCGCACGTGACGAGCAGATCAGCGGATCAGCCCGCCGGCGGCTCAGGCATTCCGGCTCCCTGCCCAGCCTCAGCCTCTGCCCATGCCCCTGCCCCTGCCCCTGCCCCTGCCCCTGCCGCCGAGCGAACCCGGAGATCCGGATGGAAGACATCCAGCAGCCGTGCAAGGAGGAGAGCGACCACGGGCACCAGCACCGCAGAGGCGAGCACGTCGGTGGGATGGTGCAGGCCGAGCGCGACGCGCGACCAGACCGTGGCCAGGACGATGAGGACACCGAGCCCGAGGGCGACGCGACGGAGCCGGACGGAGGACAACCGGCCGACGGACAGCGAGAGCAGGATCGCCACGCAGAGCGCTGCGGCGAACCCCGTATGTCCGCTGGGGTAGCTGAAGGAATCCGGTGGCGGGGCGAGCCGATGGACCAGCATCCCGGCGTCCGGGCGCGGCCGACGGACCACGATCTTGACCACCTCGACAGCGCCCCAGGGCACCGCGACCAGGACCGCGATCCGCAGACCGACCCATCGGCTGCGTCGGAGCAGCGCGCCACCCACCGCCGCGAGGACCGTCAGCGCGGCGGCCGCGAGCGGCCCGAAGAGGAGATCGATACCGAGCGCCAGTGACGAGGCGGGGCCAGCGGGCCCGCCGAGGGCATCGTTGACGATGCGGACCCCGGCACGATCCAGAGCGCCGACGGCGGGCAGCGCGCGGATCATCAGACCCAGCAGGATCGCCACGACAAGAACGCCGACGAGCGCGAGGCCGGGTCCGACCACTTGTCGGCGACGCCCCACAGAGCAGTCGGACGACGTCGCCGCAGGAGTGTTCACCCGACCCAGTGTGCCCCGCCCGCAGCAGCGGCGCGGGGCACAGGGCGACGTGGACGAGCCAGATCAGTCCTTGGCGGACTTCCTGCCCTCGGAGAGGATCAGGGCGGCCGCGATCGCGAGCAGCCAGCTGTCCTTCGCCACTGCGGTGCCCTCCTGGCTGGGACGCACGCCGTCGGCCTGCGTCATCCCGGGGGTCCGCAGGTACATCGCCACCATGGAGCCGGAGAAGCCGGCCAGGGCGAGGCCCGCGACCTTCCGGGGCACGAAGGGCAGCAGCAGCGAGGCGCCCACGGCGATCTCGCCGTAGCTGAGGAACTTCGCGAACTGCTCGGGGCTGAGCTTGCCCAGCGGCGGCACACCCTGAGCGGCCATGCCCTGCAGGCCCGCGGCCATCTCGGCGGGCATGCCGAGCTTGCCGATGCCGGAGTTGAGGATGAAGGCGCCGGGGACGGCGCGGAGGATCGCGGTGCTGAGTGCCATGGGAAAACTCCTACGTAGATGTGGTTACGTTTTCAACTATAAATCACCGGCGGCCCGCTGTCGACCCCCACGGGATACTGAGGTGATGGCCTCCAGCATTGCACCCCACCGCGCCCGCTCCGGGGCCCGATGAGCACCCTCGCCCTGGCCATGGTGCTCGTGGCGGCGCTCTGCCACGCGGTGTGGAACCTCGCGGCGAAGCGGGTCCAGGCCGACGGCTACGCCTTCGTCTGGCTCTACGACCTGGCGTCCGTCGTGCTGTGGGCCCCGCTCGCGATCATCACCCTGCCGCTCTCCGGGGCGGGGCTCTCCCCCGCCCTGCTGCTCGCGACCCTCGCCTCCGGGGTGCTCCACATCGCCTACCAGCTCACGCTCCAGACGGGCTACGCCCGGGCCGATCTGGGCGTCGTCTACCCGGTCGCGCGCGGGGTGGGGCCGGTGCTGAGCATGGGGGTCGCGATCCTCGTGCTCGGCGAGCGGCCCGGCTGGGTCGCCGCCCTGGGAGCGCTCGTGGTGGTGGGCGGCATCGTGGTGGTCGCCACCGGGCGCTCGGCCGCCGGTCGGCACGGGATGCGCGCCGGGGTCGCCTGGGGCGCCGCCACCGGCCTCGCCATCGCGGCGTACACGCTGTGGGACAGCTACTCGGTGACGACGCTGGGCCTGCCCCCGATGGCCTACTTCGTGACCAGCTGCCTCTGGCAGGCGGTGCTCATGACGCCCCAGCTGCTGCGCAGGCACCGGGCGGGCGTACGGCCTGTCCTGGAGCGGCATTGGCGGGACATCGCTGTGGTCGCGGTGCTCTCGCCTCTGGCCTATGTGCTGGTGCTGAGCGCCATGCAGACCGCCCCGGTCTCCCTCGTCGCCCCCGCCCGGGAATCGAGCATCGTGGTGGGCTCCCTGCTCGCCTGGTGGCTCTTCAAGGAGCCAGACCTGCTGCGACGCATGCTCGGCGCGGGGATCGTGCTGACCGGCATCGTGCTCATCGCGGTGTGAGGGCGGCGCCTCGGAATGCAGCGCCCCTGAACGCAGGGTCTCTGAACGCGGCACCCCTGAGCGTTGCCCCCGAGCGCTCCCGCGAACGCCGTCCCGAGCACTGTCGCCCAGCGCCGCCCTCAGCGACGGCCGCGCAGGCGGTCCATCTCCCTGGCCACCTTGTCCTCGCTCTCGCCCGGAGCGAACAGCGACCAGCCCTGCCAGAACAGGCCCAGCCCCCAGAACACCAGCACGAACAGCGGCCACGGGAAGCCGAATCCGTTGCTCGCCCATGACCAGAGCAGGAAGCCGTTGATCAGCACATACACGACCAGCTGGACCGCGAAGTTGCGGCGGGCGTGGAGATTCCCCACCGCCTGGCGGCGCAGCTCGTCCTCGTCCTCGAAGGAGTTCGCCATCGGGGCTGCGTTCTCCTGCGGGACCTCTGTGTTCTCGAATGACGACTGCATCTCGGATCCTCCGGTCAGTGCGGTCCCGCCGGCGGCGGTTCCTGCTCGCTGTCGACACTAGGTGCGCCGTGACCAGCGCACCCGTGACGCCTGTCATCGATCCGGCGGACGCTCGTCACCCCCGCAGCAGCGAGCCCGCTGCAGGACGGGATCGTTGCAGTATGGGGCCGACGCCTACGCCTCAGGCACGGGCGATGATCTCGCCGTAAAGCAGGGAGAACCAGCCGTCGGCGTCCTCGGCCCAGCGGTGGAAGTCCTGCGCATACGTCTCCCTGGCTTCGGCATCCGCCCAGCCCTCGCGCTCGAGCTGCTGCGCGAGCGGGCCCGTCGTGAGGCGGCCGGCGCAGGTCGCGGCCCAGCCGGCTCGGGCCTCGGGGGTCGCGTACAGCCAGGTGGATGCTCCCGCGGTGACGTCCTCGAATCCTGCCTCGTGCGCCCAGGCCAGCAGGCGTCGGCCGGCGTCGGGCGTGCCGCCGTTCGCGCGGGCGGCCCGCAGG
The DNA here is from genome assembly GCF_052378285.1 of Brachybacterium sp. AOP3-A1-3. Taxonomy (NCBI): domain Bacteria; kingdom Bacillati; phylum Actinomycetota; class Actinomycetes; order Micrococcales; family Dermabacteraceae; genus Brachybacterium; species Brachybacterium sp. AOP3-A1-3. The sequence goes on from NZ_JBQSXM010000006.1 coordinate 135,275, forward strand.
TACAGCTCGAGCCAGTGCTCGATGCCCGGCACCTCGGGGAACCAGCGGAAGCCCTCGTAGTCGCTGTCACGCACGGCGACGATCCCGCCCGGGCAGGTGACGCGCCGGAACTCGGCGAGCGCGGCCACGGGCCGGGGCAGATGCTGCAGCACCTGGTGGGCGTGGACGACGTCGAAGGAGTCGTCGGCCAGATCCAGCGCCTGGGCGTCACCGACCAGCACCTGCGCGCCCTCGACGCCCTGACGCGCCAGCTCGGCGCGAGTGAGTGCGGCGGCCTCCTCGTTCACCTCGAGGGCGACCAGGTTCTGCGGGCCGACGATCCGCGCGAGGTCCACGGTGATCGTGCCGGCGCCGCTGCCCACATCGAGCAGCCGCTGCCCGGGCTCCAGGTGCGGCAGGAGGTGCGCGGCCGAGTTCTCCACGGTGCGGGTGCGGTGGTTGCCCAGCACCGCGGCGCCGTAGCCGTGGGTGTAGGCGGGCGATGCCGGGGAAGCGGGAGCAGTCGGAGGTGCGGGGAGGTCTGCCATGACCGCACGCTAGGCGACGCCCCCGCGGCCCGACCATCGCGGGTCAGCTGGCGGACGGCCCCATGGGCGCCTCCGGGGATGCGGCCGTCGCGCGCCGCGCCGCCCGGCGGTCCCACAGCGCGGCGACGATCACCACCGCGATGCCCACCACCGCGCCGATCGCGGTCTCCAGCACGCGGGCCTGGAGCGTCGGCCCGACCGGCTGGGGATGGGCGAGCTGCACCATGAGCAGGGCGAGCGGGGTGATGAACAGCAGCGCGAAGGCGTAATTGCGCATCACGTACATCTCGGCGAGGAACTGCAGCACCACGATCCACACCACCAGCTGCCAGGGCTCGGCGGGGAAGGAGAGCAGGAACGCCGTGGTGACGACGCCCAGGGAGGTGCCGAGGATGCGGTGCAGCCCGCGCTCGACCTGCAGGGTGCGGCCCGGGGCGGTCAGGGGTGCGATCGCGGCGATCTGCGCCCAATACGGGAAGGGCAGCCCGGAGGCGAGGCCCAGCACGCCCGCGATGGCGGCGGCGATCGCGAAACGGCTGAACTCGGCGCCCAGCTGGGCACAGGTCCACGACTCCGCACTGGGCCGGACGTCGGCCCCCGGATGGCGCTCCCCGGCCCAGTGGCCGAGCAGGCCCAGCACCACGCACAGGCTCGCGCTCGCCCCGGCCACCAGGAAGGCGACCCAGATCGGTGCGGCCGGCGGGGCGGCCCCCACCGCGGCCACCGCGAACAGCGGGAAGATCGCCCCACCCGGCTTCAGCCCGCGGGCGAGGACCACGGTCGCGGCGGCGCCGGCGACGAGGGCACCCACCAGGAGCAGCGTCCAGGACTCCACCGCCGGGCTCAGGGACTCCCCGAGATGGGACAGCGTCGCGCCGAGCGTCACGCAGAGGGTGAGCATCGCGCCGGCGAACGCTTGGCGCCGGAACCGCAGCCGGGTGGGCTCGTACCTCGAGTAGATGCCGGTGAACGCCCCGAAGCCCACGAACATCGCCCACGCCACGTGATCCGTCAGCAGCAGCACGACCACCGGGATCGCCAGGCCGAGGGAGATGCGGAACGCCGGGATGTGGTCCACGCGGCTGGGCCCGAGGCTCACCATGCGGGTGACCGTGGACCGGATTCGAGAGGGTGCCGACGGCACGAGGCTCCTTCCGGGACGACAGCGCGGCCGGGCCGCGGGCCGACCCTGCTGTGGTGACGGTGGGAGACGGACGGGCGGGCGGCGGGATCGCGGGGCGTCAGCGATGCGGGCCACCAGGGCATCCGGAGGGGGATGTGCACGAGACGCAACCCCACTCTCTTCGTGCCACTCTATTCCTGTCGGCGCGGCCGGTCACCCCCTGATCTGCTCACACCCGTGGGAGACTGCAGGTCATCCTGCTCCACCTCCGTCGGCCGGCATGCGTCGGCCCTCCTTCTTCGGAGTCGACATGACATCCCCCGACAGCGCTGCCTCCACAGGCGGCACGGCCTCCCCCGCATCCCCCGCCCCCGTCGGCGGCGCCGGCGTCATCGAGACCACCGGCATCGAGATCATCGCCGAGTCCGAGCGGACGGCGAAGCCCCGGGACCTCGTGTGGCCCTGGTTCGCCGCGAACGTCTCCGTGTTCGGCATGAGCTACGGCTCCTACCTGCTGGGCTTCTCCATCAGCTTCGTGCAGGCCACGATCGTCGCGGTGATCGGCATCATCGTCAGCTTCGCGCTGTGCGGGCTGATCGCGATCGCCGGCAAGCGCGGCAGCGCGCCCACGATGGTGCTCTCCCGCGCAGCGTTCGGCGTGCACGGCCAGAAGGTGCCCGGCATCGTCTCGTGGCTGACCTCGATCGGCTGGGAGACCTCGCTCGCGATCTCCGCCGTGCTCGCCACCGCGACCGTGTTCGACGTGCTGGGGCTGGCCTCCGGACAGGCCGTCACCGTGATCGCCGCGATCCTCATCGCCGCGCTGATCGTCACCGCGAGCGTGCTGGGCTATCACACGATCATGAAGCTGCAGTCGATCCTGACCTGGGCGACCGGCGCCATGACCATCCTGTTCATGATCCTCACGATCCCCCACATCGACCTCGCCGCCGTGCTCTCCACCCCGTCGGGCTCCCCGCAGGCGATGATCGGCGCGCTCGTGATGGTGATGACCGGCTTCGGGCTGGGCTGGATCAACATCGCCGCGGACTGGTCGCGGTACCAGAAGCGCACGGCGTCCGACGGGTCGATCGTGCTGTGGAACACCGTGGGCGGCGCGGCCGCCCCCGTGGTGCTCGTGATCTTCGGGCTGCTGCTCGCAGGGTCCGACAAGGGCCTCAGCGGCGCGATCGAGAACGACCCGATCGGCGCGCTCGTGACGATCCTGCCGCTGTGGGCGCTGATCCCCTTCTGGATCGTCGCCGTGCTGACCTTGGTCTCCGGCGCCGTGCTGGGCATCTACTCCTCGGGCCTGACTCTGATCAGCCTGGGGATCCGCATCCCCCGCCCTGCCGCCGCCGCGGTGGATGGCGTGATCCTCACCGCCGGCACCATCTGGGTCGCGTTCTTCGCGACCAGCTTCATCGGCCCGTTCCAGAGCTTCCTGATCACCCTCGGCGTGCCCATCGCCGCCTGGGCGGGCATCCTCATCGCCGACATCCTCAGCCGCCGCGCGGACTACGACGAGAAGGCCCTGTTCGACCCGGCCGGCCGCTACGGCGCCGTGGACTGGACCTCCGTGATCACGATGGTGGTCGCGTCCGTGCTCGGCTGGGGCCTGGTCGTGAACTCCTTCGCCGAGGCCGCGCCGTGGAACAACTGGCAGGGCTACCTGCTCGAGCCGCTGGGCCTGGGCACCTTCGTGGAGACGCCCGACGGCTCCTTCTGGGACGGCAACTGGGCGTACTCCAACATCGGTGTGCTCCTGGCGCTGGTGCTCGGCTTCGGGGTGACGTGGTTCGCGCGGCGCGGGAAGATCCGCCGCCAGGAGCAGCGCTGACCTGACTGTCAGGAGGGCTTCGTCCTCTCCGCGTGGGCACCTCTGTCGCGCCAGCCGTCGAGGGTCCAGGATGGACCGATGCGTCCTGCCCCTGCCCACCCGGCCCTGCCCTGGCTCGCCGCGCTCGGGGTGATGCTGATGTGGGCCTCGTCCTTCCTGGTCATCCGGGTCGCAGGGAACCACTTCTCCCCCGGCGCGATGGCGCTGCTGCGGATGGGCGCCGCAGCGGTCGCTCTGCTGCCCCTGTTGCTCCTGGGCCGAGTGCATCGGCCCCGCAGCGGGCGGCTGTGGGCGGCGGTGATCGGCTGGGGCGTGGCCTGGTTCGCGGCGTACATCGTGGTGCTCAACGCCGCTGAGCTGTTCCTGGACCCCGCCACCGCGGCGATGCTGGTAAACCTCGCCCCGCTCCTCGTCGCGGTCGCCTCCGGACTGCTGCTCGGGGAGGGAATCTCCGTGCGGCTGCTCGCCGGCGTGCTCGTCGCCTTCAGCGGGATCGTGCTGATCACGGTGGGCGCCTCCACCGGGGGCCTCTCCGGTCTCGGGGTGGTGCTGGGGCTGGCCGCCGCGCTGCTCTACGCGGGCAGCGTGCTCGCGCAGAAGCTGCTGCTCGCCCACGTCGACTCCACCTCGATGACGGTGATCGGGGTGCTGAGCGGCGCCCTTGCCTGCCTGCCCTTCACCCCGGCGCTTGTGACGGAGGTCGGGGCAGCCCCGGTCAGTGCGGTGCTCGGGGTCGTCTACCTCGGCATGTTCCCCACCGCGCTCGCCTTCCTGCTGTGGGGCTACGCCCTGACTCATACCGGGGCCGGGCTGCTCAGCTCCTCCTCGCTGCTGGTCCCCGCTCTCACCCTGGTGCTCGCCGGACTGCTGCTGGGAGAGGTGCCGCCTCCGCTCGCGGCGGTGGGCGGGGTGCTGTGCCTCGCCGGGGCCTCCTTCGCGGTGGCGCCGGCGGTGATCGCCGCCCTGCGTCGGCAGTAGCTCGGCAACCCGCGCCACCCCCACACGATGCACCGTGCACCGTGCACCGTGCACCGTCGGCGGTGATCTGTCGGCTCGACCCTGCATCGTGTGTCGGTGAGGCGGCGCTCAACGACACACAGCGCGGGTTCGACCGCACCGGCCGCGCTGACAGAACTGTCCGGGAGGCAGGAGCTGGGAGGCGGGGGCTGGGAGGCGGGGGCCGGGAGCCGGGAACCGGGAACCGGGAACCGGGAACCGGGAAGCATCGTGAACGGAGGGTGATGTGGACGGCGGACGCCACGTCCCCTGCTCTCGTAGAGTCCCCCTATGGACAGCGCTCCCCTCCGCTCCGACCCCACCCTCCCTTCCGCTCCCGAGCCCGAGCCGTGGCTCCTGATCATCGACCCGCAGCGGATCTTCGCCGATCCCGCCTCGGAGTGGTGCTCGCCGTTCTTCCCCGCCGCGATGGAGAACATCGCACGCCTGGCGGAGTCCGTCGGCCCCGAACGCACCCTGATCACCCGCTGGCTGCCCACCGCGGACCGTGCCACCGCCTGGGGCGAGTACTTCCGCGACTGGCCCTTCGCAGACGTCCCGGCGGAGGATTCCCGGTACGAGCTGGTCGACGCCGCCCAGGGGCTGAGCGCTCATCCCACGATCGACGAGCCGACATTCGGGAAGTGGGGTCGGCAGCTGGCTGAGCGCGTGGGATGGGCCGCGAACCCGGCCACGCACCTGCTGGTCACGGGCGTGACCACGGACTGCTGCGTGATCTCGACGGTGCTCCCCGCGGCCGACGCCGGGGTGCGGCTCAGCGTGGTCACCGACGCCGTCGCGCACTCGGCGGCGGAGAACGGCGCCGCCGCCCTGCACACGATGAGCCTGTTCCCGCCGCAGGTCGACCTGCGCAGCACCGACGAGATCCTGGCGAACGGAACGATCCAGCGCGATCCCGGACGCTCGAACGCTCAGGCTCGGACGGAGTCTGACGACGACCCACGAGAGGACCGCTGATGGCAGCCAGGGAACAGGTCACCGCGAGCGCGGCGGGGAAGTACGTGCTCTGCGGGCACTGCGGCGGCGGGTGGTACTGGTGGCGGAAAGTCGTGCTCAGCTCCGCGACGGCCTCGTTCTTCGACGTCGAGGTGTTCAGCCCCGAGGCGATCGTGCTGTCCTGCTCGGCCTGCGGGAAGATCCAGCTCTTCGAGAACGGGACCCTGGAGCTCCGCACCCAGCAGCAGCAACAGCAACAGCAACAGCAACAGCAACAACAGCAACAACAGGGCTGACAGCCTTCTGCACGTCGACAGGCCAGGTGCCATCCTGGAGGTATGGCCCCTTCACTGCTCACCGTCGGTCACGGCACGCTCTCGCGCCAGGAGCTCGCCGACCTGCTCCGCGACGCCGGGATCGAGCAGCTCGTGGACGTGCGCCGCTTCCCCGGCTCCCGGGCGAACGACGCCGCCGCCCGCGGAGCCGTCGAGGAGATCTGTGGTGAGGCCGGCATCTCCTACCGCTGGGACGAGCGCCTGGGAGGACGGCGCCGGCTCACCAAGGACGAGGACGCGCAGTCCCCGGACACCTGGTGGCGGGTGAAGCAGTTCCGCGCCTACGCCGGATGGACCCGCAGCGAGGACTTCCGCGCCGGGATCACCGACCTGCTGGCAGACGTGGCCCGCACCCGGACCGCGGTGATGTGCTCCGAGGCCGTCTGGTGGCGCTGCCACCGCCGCCTCATCGCCGACGTGATGCTCCTGGAGCACGAGATCGACGTCGCAGACCTCATGCACACAGGGAAGGAGCGCCCCCACGAACCGAGCGAGGGGGCACGGCTCGACGAGGACGGCCACGTGGTCTGGGACCTGCCCGACAGCGAGAAGTCCTGAGCGCACCCGGAAATCCGGTGGCCGTCACGGCGCTCAGCCCTTAGCGTCGGCCCCATGCACTCTTCCCCCTCGCACACCGCCTCAGCACTGCCCCGCACCGCCCTGATCACGGGCGTGGGTCGTCGGCGCGGGATCGGCGCCGCGATCGCCCGCGGGCTCGCGGCCGACGGCTACGACCTGGCCCTGAACTACCACGATCCCTACGATCGCCGGGTGCTCGGGGAGGAGGCCGACGTGGACCTGCTCGCGCAGGAGCTGCGGGCCGACGGTCACCGCGTCGAGCTGATCCCCGGCGACCTCGAGGACCCCGAGGTCCCGCCGCAGCTCGTGGCCACGGCCCGCGAGGCCCTCGGCCCGCTCGGCGTGCTCGTGACCTGCCACTGCGAGTCGGTGGACTCCTCGATCCTGGATACCACCGTGGAGAGCTTCGACCGCCACTACGCGGTCAACGTGCGCGCCACCTGGCTGCTGCTGAAGGCCTTCGCGGAGCAGGTCGAGCCCGGCCGGGACACACCCGGCGGGGCGATGATCGCGCTGACCAGCGACCACACGGTGCACAACCTGCCCTACGGGGCCACGAAGGGGGCGCTGGACCGGCTGGTGCTGGCCGGCACCCATGAGCTCGCCGACCGCGACGTGCGCACCAACGTCATCAACCCCGGCCCGATCGACACCGGCTGGATGGACGACGCGATCCGTACCTCCGGCGCCGCCGCGACCCCTGCAGGACATCTCGGCGAGCCGGGGACCGTGTCCGACCTGGTGCGCTTCCTCGTCTCCGAGCAGGGGGCGTGGATGCGCGGCCAGCTGCTCTACTCCAACGGGGGCTTCGCCACGCCTGCCCTGTGAGGGCGCCGGGCGTCGAACCTCAATCGCCGGGCGTCAGTCGTCGAGCGCCAAACGCCGAGCCTCAATCGCCGGGCACCCGTCGTCGAGCATCCGTCGTCGAGCATCCGTCGTCGAGCGTCAGTCGCCGAGCATCCGTCGTCGAGCATCCGTCGTCGAGCGTCAGTCGCCGAGCATCCGTCGTCGAGCATCCGTCGTCGAGCGTCAGTAGCCGTCCAGGTCGGTCGGCGGTGCGACGGGATCCGTCGGCCCCGCACCGGGACTCGTCGGCCCCGCACCGGGATCCGTCGGCCGCACGGCCCCGCAGCGCCAGCAGGGCACGCTCGGATCGCGCGCACCGTCGCCCTCGGGCATGGCGCCGCACTCCGGACACAGCAGACCGATCCAGCACACCGCCTCCCCGGCGGCATCCTCCTGATCGGACGACTCGTCCATCGCGGGCTCCTCCCGTCGGGCCTCAGTGCTCCGCGGGGGTGCTGTCTCCGCCGTCGGACTTCTCGGCGGTCCTGGGCGGGAACAGCAGGGAGGCGGCGACCGCGGCGCCCATGGCGACCACGATGACGGTCAGCGAGAGCCAGATCGGCACCTCGGGGATCTTCTCCAGCGCGGAGAAGCCGGGGATGAAGTCCAGCGGGGCCTCGTGGATCGCGTGGATCATCAGCTTGACGCCGATGAAGCCGAGGATCGCGGCGATGCCGTAGTGCAGGTAGGCCAGGCGCTCCAGGAGACCACCGAGCAGGAAGTACAGCTGGCGCAGACCCATCAGGGCGAACAGGTTGGCCGTGAACACCAGGAACGGGCTCTGGGTGACGGCGAAGATCGCCGGGATCGAGTCCAGCGCGAACATGACGTCGGTGAGGCCGATGGTGATGAACACCAGCAGCATCGGAGTGAACAGCTTCTTGCCGTTCACGATGGTGCGCAGGTTGTTGCCGTCGTAGCTGTCCGAGACGGGGAACAGCTTCCGGACCCCGCGCATGATGAACGAGTCGCCGCTGTCGTCGTCCTCCTCCTGGGTCTGCTTCCAGGCGGTCCACAGCAGGAAGAGGCCGAAGATGTAGAAGATCCACGCGAAGTTGTTGATGAGCACCGAGCCGGCCACGATGAACAGCGCCCGGGCGATCAGCGCGATGATGATGCCCACCATCAGCACTTCCTGCTGGTACTTCTTCGGGACCGCGAACTTCCCCATGATCACGATGAACACGAAAAGGTTGTCGACGCTCAGCGAGTACTCCAGCAGCCAGCCGGTGACGAACTCGGAGGCCGGGGCGATGCCGCCCACGAAGAACAGCACCACGGCGAAGATGAGCGCGAGGCTGACGTAGAACCCGATCCACGCCGCGCACTCCTTCATGGAGGGCAGATGGGGGCGCTTGACGACCAGCAGGAGGTCGACGAGCAGGATGGCCACGAGGACGACCAGTGCCGCGATCTCGAAGCCGAGGTGGAGCTCTCCCATGTGCATTCCTTCGGGTGGTGCGGGCGTTCTTCCCGAGGGGACGGGAGCGGGCTGCTCGAGCAACCACCGGGCCAGAGTACTAGGGCGCTCGCCCGAGATCCTCAGGAGTGAGGACCCTCTCTCCACGCTCTCAGCTCATCCTCGTTCTCAGCCGCGGGCGTCCGATCCCCGCTGCGGGCGATCCATGTGACGGTCCTCGTTCCTCACGGCGGGTTCCTCGACATGGCCGCCGAGGTTCCGTTCGGTCCGACGCTTCTGGGCGCGCACCGACGGCAGGAGATGGCCGCGCCGGGCGGCGAGCACGAGCATCACGATCCCCGCGGCGAATCCCAGGAGCACCGTGACGAGGGACCCTTCGATTCCCATCGATCCACCGGTCAGCCAGTCCGGTCCGTGCGCCTCGGCGAGGAGCAGTCCGCTCTGGTCACCCGTGCCGGACACGGCGGAGGAGAACACGCCTCCCTGCACGGTGTTCCACGCGATGTGGACACCGATCACCAGCCACAGCCGCCGGGTCAGGAGGTAGGCGGCGCCCAGCAGCACTCCCGCCTCGATCACTAGGCCGAGCGCGGTCCAGACCGACGCCCCGGGGTTCATCAGGTGGATCAACCCGAACAGGAGCGAGGTGATCGCGAGAGCCGCCCAGCTTCCCAGCCAGGAATCGAACACGCGCAGCAGCACTCCGCGGAACAGGATCTCCTCGATGAATCCGGCGCCGATGCCGATCGCCAGCGGCACCAGCAGCTGCGGCGAGGGCGAGATCCCGGTGACGCGGTAGCCGCCCAGCAGCGCGATCAGTCCGACGGCGAGGGTCATCAGGCCGGTGCCGAGCACCAGACCGACGGCCAGTTCGACGAGCTTGCCCCGCCCGCGCAGCCCGAGGCCGGGGCTGCCGCCGAGAGGACCGACGATCAGCAGGTAGCCGCCGACCGCGATCGCGGCTCCCACGCACGCGCCGAGCAGCATCGCCCACGGGGCCGTCCCGTTCGAGTAGTCCCCACCTGCCGCGATGGTGCCGAGCGCGCCGAGCAGGCCCATCACCACCTCAGCGACGATGAACAGGACGATGCCGAGGGGCACCTGGAGTCCGCGGCGGCGGTCGCTGCGGTCGACGGTGGCTGCGCGGTCGATGCGCTCGAGGGGGAGGGCGCCTTCGGCACGGGTGGCGGGGGCTGTGGGGGCTGTGGGGGCTGTGGAGCTGGTGCGATGCACCTCAGGGGTGTTCATGGGCACGATCATCACCCTCGCCGGGCACGCTGTCACGGGGGCCGGCCGGATCGGCCCGCCTGCCCGACGGCGGCGGTAGTGCCAGCCCGACCTCGTCGGGCTCTTCGCAGGTGCCGAGCTCCCCGGGGCGTTGACCTCGGGTGCGGGAGCGGGGTGTTTCATGGACCCCATGAGCACCGACGACTGGTTCCTCAGCACCGAGGAGCGCGGCAACCCGTTCACCCGTCTCGCCCACCGGCGCGGCGGGCGCTCCTACTCGGAGGGCAACCGGGCCGAGCTGCACGTGCACGGGGCCGCCTACTTCCCCCGTCTGCGGGAGCTGGTCGAGGCGCAGGGCCCCGGTGACCTGCTGCTGTTCACCGACTGGCGCGGCGATCCCGACGAGAGGATCGGCGAGGACGGGCTGAGCATCGTCGAGCTGATGAGCGCGGCCGCCCACCGCGGCGTCATCGTCAAGGCGCTGTTCTGGCGCTCGCACCTCGACTCCCTCCAGTACTCGGAGGCGGAGAACCGGAGCCTGGCCGACACCGTCCGCGCCGCCGGCGGCGAGGTGATCCTCGATCAACGAGTGCTGCCGCTGGGTTCGCATCACCAGAAGCTCGTAGTGCTGCGCCACCCGAGCCGTCCCGAGCGCGACGCCGCGTTCTGCGGCGGCATCGACCTGTGCCACACCCGCCGGGACGATTCCCGCCACCTCGGGGACCCGCAGCCGGTGTCCATGGGCGCCGTGTGGGGGCCGACCCCCGCCTGGCACGACATGATGGTCGAGGTCACCGGGCCCGCCGTCGGCGATATCGAGGCGAGCTTCCGCGAGCGCTGGGAGGATCCCACGCCGCCGACGCTGGATCCGCTCTCGCGCCTGAGCTCCTTCCTGCATCACGACGACGACCATCCCGATCCCCTGCCTCCGCAGGCCGAGGACCCCGAGCCGTGCGGAGAGGTCGACGTGCAGGTGCTGCGCACCTACCCGCGCAAGTGCCCCCGCTTCCCCTTCGCACCCGACGGCGAGCGCAGCATCGCCCGCGCCTACGGCAAGGCGATCCCGCGCGCCGAGCATCTGATCTACCTCGAGGACCAGTTCGTCTGGTCGCCCGAGGTGATGGCCGGCTTCGCCGAGGCCCTGCGGGCGCATCCCGAGCTGCACATCATCGTGGTGCTCTCGACGTACACGCCGGCGGACACGACGATCGCGAACGCCGGGGCGATGGGCTCCCGCAACGCGGCGCTGGACGTGCTGCACCGGGCCGGCGGAGACCGCGTGCACGTGTACGGGCTCGAGAACCCTCAGGGCGTCCCCGTGTACGTGCACTCCAAGCTGTGCCTGGTCGACGACGTGTGGATGCTCGTCGGCTCCGACAACATGAACCTGCGCTCGTGGACCTTCGACTCGGAGCTCTCGTGCGCGCTCGTCGACCAGCGGACCGACCCCCGGGAGCCGACGGTGCTGCGCGCGGACGGGGACGGTGCCCGCGTGCTGCCCCGGCAGGTGCGGCTCGACCTGGCCCGCGAGCATCTCGACCGGACCGACGCCCAGGACGACGACCTCGTCGATCCCCTCGGGATGGTCACCGCGTTCGCGGAATCCGCCGCGCGCCTGGACGCCTGGCACGACGGCGGGACGCGGGGCCCCCGCCCCGCGGGACGGCTGCGCAGCTACACCCCGCAGCGGATCCCCTTCCACCAGCGCGCCGTCGGCCGTCTGACCCACCGTGTGGCCGAGGATCCCGATGCCCGACCGCGGGCCATGCGGGGCACCGCCCGCTTCTGAGCGGTCGCATCTGAGCGGTCGCTTCTGAGGATCGCCTCTGAAGATCACTGCTGACCTCCGTTGCTGACCCGCGGCCGACCTCGTAGGCCTCACGGATGACCGAACCCGACGCGCCCTCGTCCCAATGGCCACCCGGACCCGATACCCCGGTCTGACGCCGATCACGTCGCAGCCGCCTACGCTCGACATCCTTCGGAGCCATATCCGGTCCCGCGTGCACGGACGACCTGTGCTCGACAGGACCGGTACCGGGAGAGCGAGCGTGCGTCGACGTCCGTTCGACGTGACTCCGCGCATCGACGGCAGAACTCGAGAAGGAGTGCATCATCGTGGTCAGATTCTCTCGACGAGGACTCATCGCCTACGGCATCGGAACCGCCGCCGGCGTCACCGCTGCAGGTTCGGCCCCGGCCCTCGCGAAAGGTGGGGCGACGAGCGTTCCACGGTCCACCTGGACGAGCTTCGCCCGAACCCTCGACGGCCCGGTCTGGCTCCCGGGGACCCGCCAGTACACCAGCGCCAAGAAGCTGTTCAATCCCACGTTCGACACCAGGGAGCCCGCCGCCGTGGTGCGCGTGCGCAGGCGCCGTGACGTGGAACGGGCGGTCGTGTTCGCGGCGGAGCACGACCTGAAGATCTCCGTCCGCGGCGGCGGTCATTCGTACGTGGGCGCCTCGGCGCTGCGCGGGACGATGCAGCTGGACCTGCGCGACTACGCGAAGGTCTCCTACACCTCCTCGACGAAGCGCGTGACCGTCCAGGCCGGCGCCGGCCTGCGCTCGGTCCACGTGGCGCTGAGCCCCCACGGCAGGAGCATCCCCACCGGCTCGTGCCCCACGGTGGGGACTGCGGGACTCACGGTGGGCGGCGGGATCGGGATCGATTCGAGGCGCTACGGCCTCACGTGCGACGTGCTGGTCGCGGCCACGGTGGTGCTGCCCGGCGGCGACGTGGTGACTGCCTCCCGGACCTCCCACCCGGATCTCTTCTGGGCCCTGCAGGGCGGTGGCGGCGGGCTGAACGGCGTGGTCACGGACCTCACCTACACCACCCATCCCGTCGGCTCGCGCGCCACCTTCTCCCTCGCGTACCCGGCCTCGGCGGCCGTGAAGGTCATGACCGGGTGGGCGAGGTGGCTGAAATCCGCGGATCGCCATCGCTGGGCGAACGTCCACATCGGCACCGACGGTCGCGGCAGCATCACCGTGAGGGTCGTGGGCGTCACCGATGCCGGGGACGAGCACGACGCCGCCGCATCGCTGTCCTCCCACATCGGTGTGCACTCCTCGACGTCCTCGTACCGGCGGCGCTCCCCCATGGAGCTCGTGGACTACCTCGGGGGCGGAGCCACATCGGCCCGCGAGTCGTTCAGCGCCGGCACGGACGTGCTGGCCGCGCTCGACACCAGCACCGCGACCGCGATCCTCGCCACGGTGAAGGAGCGTGCGCACTCGACGCAGAAGAGCGCGGCCGTCCTGGACCCGCTGGACGGCGCGATCCGCAGCAGGAAGAGCACTGACAGCGTCTTCCCGTGGCGCTCCGAGCTGGTGTCCGTCCAGTGGTACACCAACGTCAGCGGTGCGGACGGCCGCACAGCCGGACGCGAGTGGGTCCAGCACGGGCACGCGGCGGTGAAGACGGCGAGCCGCGGCGGCTTCGTGAACTATCTCGAGAGTGGCGATCCCGCCTCGAGGTACTTCGCCGACAACGCCTCCCGGCTCGCGAAGATCCGGCGTCACTACGATCCGGAGAAGCTGATCCAGAGCGGGCTGAGCGTGTAGGCGCGTCCGTCGGCGCGCCGGCACACTCCTCCTCTCCGGAGGGGTCTCGTCGGGGTCATGCCTCCGCAGCCGGCTCCCCGGCCGGAGTCACCGCAGCCGCCCCAGGACCCCCTCCACCGCCGCGAGCACCGAGCCGTCGTCCAGCCCCTGCTCGGCTGCGGCGATGTCCGGGGCGAGGAAGCGGTCCGGGCCGGGGCCCTCGACGGTGCGGCGCAGCACGGCGACCGCCGCAGCGCTCGCGGCCGACGGGGTCAGCGGCGCGCGCAGGTCGATCGCCCGGGACGCGGTGAGCAGCTCGATGGCGAGCACGCGCCGCAGGTTCTCCACGCTCGTGCGCAGCTTGCGGGCGGCGTGCCAGCCCATCGAGACGTGGTCCTCCTGCATCGCGGAGGACGGGATGGAGTCCACGCTCGCCGGGACCGCGAGCCGCTTCATCTCCGAGACCAGGGCGGCCTGGGTGTACTGGGCGATCATGAAGCCGGAGTCCACACCCGGGTCATCGGCCAGGAACGGCGGCAACCCGTGGGAGCGGGACTTATCCAGCATGCGGTCGGTACGGCGCTCGGCGATCGACGCGAGATCCGCGGAGACGATCGCGAGGAAGTCGAGCACGTAGGCGACCGGGGCGCCGTGGAAGTTGCCGTTGGAGGTGACGGTGCCGTCCTCGAGCACGACAGGGTTGTCGATCGCGGCGGCGAGCTCGCGCTCGGCGACCGTGCGGGCGTGGTCGATGGTGTCGCGCACGCCGCCGGCGACCTGCGGGGCGCAGCGCAGCGAGTAGGCGTCCTGCACGCGGGAGCCCTCCGCGGCGACGTCGGCGATGATCGGCGACCCCTCGAGCAGGGCGAAGATGTTCGCGGCCGACGCCGCCTGGCCCGGGTGCGGGCGCAGCGGCGCGTGCAGCTCGGGACGGAACACGGAGTCCCGGCCCCGCAGGCCCTGCACGGTCAGCGCCGTGGTGAGATCCGCGGTGCGCACCAGCTCGTCGAGGTCGGCGATCGCCAGGAGCAGCATGCCGAGCATGCCGTCGGTGCCGTTGATCAGCGCGAGGCCCTCCTTCTCCTCGAGCAGCACGGGCTCGATGCCGGCTTCCGCGAGCAGCTCGGGCACGGGGCGCTCCACGCCGTCGCGATCGCGGGCGCGCCCCTCCCCCATCAGCACGATCGCGCAGTGGGACAGCGGGGCGAGGTCGCCCGAGCAGCCCAGCGAGCCGTACTCGTGCACGATCGGGGTGATCTGCGCGTTGAGCAGCGCGAGGATCGTCTCGACCACGGCAGGGCGCACGCCGGTGCGGCCGGAGGCGAGGGTGCGGGCGCGCAGCAGCATCAGGGCGCGCACCACCTCGGTCTCCACCTCGGGGCCGGCGCCGGCGGCGTGGGAGCGGATCAGGGAGCGCTGCAGGGCGTGGCGCATGGACGGCTCGATCGCCGTGTCCGCGAGGGCGCCGAATCCGGTGGAGACCCCGTAGACCGGGGCGTGGCCGGGGGCGGCGAGGGCGTCGATGTGCTCGCGGACGGAGGCGACGTGCTCACGGGCTGCGGGGTCCAGCTCGACGGGGGCGAGGCGGCGGGCGACGGCGAGGACGTCGGCCGCGGTGAGGCCGGAGCTGGAGAGCGTGACGGTGCGGTCGTCGGTGGAGCGGGCGGTGGTGCTGGTCATGGGGTGCCTTTCGGTCGACGGACGGGCTGGCTGCGGAGAGGGCTGGCTGCGGAGAGGGCTGGCTGCGGAGAGGGCTGGCTGAGGGACTGGCTGCGGGGGCTGGCTGCGGGGGCTGGCCAAGAGATCTGGCCGAGGGCGCTGGCTGAGGCTCTGGCGCGGGTTCCGGCGGGAGTGCCGGCGCGGTCGCGCGCCGGTCAGAGCAGCAGGTGGGCGAGGGGTGCGGTGATGAGGATCGTGAGGATGACGCGCTCGAGCCACAGGATCACGAGGCGCCCCACGTTCACGGGGATCGAGGTGGCCAGGATCGAGGGGACCAGCGCCGAGAAGAACACGATCTGGGAGACGGCGGTGACGCCCACGGTGAAGCGGAGCACCTCGGACTCGTGCCCGGCGACGACGGTGGCCGGCAGGAACATCTCGGCGATGCCCACGGCGACGGCCTTCCCGGCGAGCGCCGGCTCCGGCAGGCCCACGAGCGCCGCGACGGGCACGAAGATCCAGCCCAGCAGGTCGAACACCGGGGTGTAGGTGGCCAGCAGCAGGCCCGCGAGACCGATCGACAGGATCGAGGGGACGATCGCGGAGCTCATCAGCACGCCGTCCTTGAAGGTCGACCAGGTGCCGCGCACGAGTCCCGGGGCGCCGGCGAGGGCCCGCATCGCCTCGTCCCAGGCGTGGGCGACGCGGTTGCCCGTCGGCTGCGGCTCCGGGGCGTGCTCGACGCCCTCGAAGGGCTCGTCGGGCACCCCGCGCAGCGGCGGGATCCGCACCGTGATCGCCGTGACCGCGAAGGTCACCACGAGCGTGAGGAAGAAGTAGAGCGTCCAGTGGTGCATGAGGTCCAGCGTGCTGGCCACGATCACCATGAACGTCGCCGAGACCGTCGAGAATCCGGTCGCGATGATCGCCGCCTCCCGGCCGGTGTAGCGGCCCTCGCGGTACACCTTGTCGGTGATCAGCAGGGCGAGGGAGTAGGAGCCGACGAAGGAGGCGACCGCGTCGACCGCGGCGCGGCCGGGGACCTTCCAGATCGGGCGCATGATCGGCTGGACCAGCACGCCCACGAACTCCATCAGCCCGTAGTTGATCAGCAGGGCGAGGAACACGGCGCCGACGGGCACGATCAGGCCCACGGGGATCGCGAGCTTCTCCCACAGGAACGGGCCGATGTCGGGGTTCGCGAGCGGGCCCGGGTAGTAGCCGGCCGCCGCACAGACCGCGACGACCAGGCCCACGACGTTCGCGAACGCGAAGACGGTGCGCAGCATCCCCTTGCGCCAGGAGCCGGTGACGAAGGGGCGGACGGTCCCGAAGGCCACGAGCGCGACCACCACCCAGGGCACCGCGGCGCCGAGCACCCACTGCACGAAGGTCAGCACGTGGTCGACGAGGATCGTGGACTTCCCGCCGATCTCGATCGACACGAAGAACATCGCCAGACCGATCGCGCTGTAGAGCAGGAAGCGCCAGCGGTGCGGCGGGATCTCGCGCTCGGTGCCGTCGACCGCGATCACGGAGCCGGCGCGGGCGGTGGCGGAGCCGGTGAAGTACTCCTCCCCGGCGCCCCGTCGGGCCCTCTCGGGGCCGGGCTGGGGAGTGCTGAGAGCATCTGACGTCGTCATCGACGGTCTCCTCGGGTGGGTGGGATCAGGCCTGCGCGACCCCGGCCCGCCACACCCGGTGGGTGAGCGGCATGCCGGGACGGTAGGCGAGGTGGATGGCGGCGGGGGCGTCGAGCACGTGCAGGTCGGCGCGGGCGCCGACGGCGAGATGGCCGACGTCGCTGCGGCGCAGGGCGAGAGCTCCGCCGCGGGTGGCGGCGCGGACAGCCTCGGCGAGCGAGAGGTGCATCTGCAGGACGGCGATGGCCACGCAGAAGCTCATCGAGCTGGTGTAGCTGGTGCCGGGGTTGCAGTTGCTCGCGATCGCGATCGCGGCACCGGCGTCGAGCAGCTCCCGGGCCGGGGCGAGCGGGGCACGGGTGGAGAGGTCGCAGGCCGGGAGCACGGTCGCGACCGTCGGCCCGGCATCGACCGCGAGGCGGCCCGGTGCGGGGTCGGCGGGGTCGGTGCTGCTGCCGGCGGCAGGGTACGAGGCGGTGCGGGTGGGGCGCGAGGCGGTCGCGGCGAGCGCCTCGATGTCGTCGGCCGCGAGGTGGTTGACGTGGTCCACGCTCGCCGCGCCCAGCTCGGCGGCCAGCGCCACGCCGCCGGAGCGGCCCAGCTGGTTGCCGTGGACGCGCAGGCCCAGCCCCGCCGCGGCGCCGGCACGCAGGACGCGCTCGGACTGCTCGGGATCGAAGGCGCCCTCCTCGCAGAAGACGTCGATCCAGCGCACGTGCGGGGCGACGGCGGCGAGCATCTCGCCGCTGACCAGGTCCACGTACCCCTCGGCGCCGGGCCGGCCCTCCCGGCCGTCGAACTCCGCGGGCACGAGGTGCGCCCCGAGGAAAGTGGCCTCGTCGAGCTCGCCGGACTCCACGAGGGAGGAGGCCAGGCGCGCGGAGCGCAGCTCGTGCTCGAGGGTGAGGCCGTAGCCGGTCTTGGTCTCGAGCGTCGTGGTGCCGCCGGCGACCGCCTCGGCGATCCGACCCTGCACGAGGCCGCGCAGGCGCTCGTCAGAGGCGGAGCGGGTGGCACCCGTGGTCACGCCGATGCCGCCGGCGGCGTAGGACTCCCCCGCCATGCGCGCCTCGAACTCGGCGGCGCGGTCGCCGTCGAAGATGAGGTGGGAGTGCGAATCAACCCAGCCGGGGAGCACCGCGCGGCCACCCACATCGACCCGGTCATCGGCCGACGGGGCGTGCGCAGCCGGGCCGGTCCAGGCGACCACGCCGTCCTCGATCACGAGGGCGGCGTCGTGCAGGACCTGGGAGTCCGCGACGCCGTGCAGGGCCGAGGGATCGTCGAGCGCGGGATCGATGGTCCACAACTCGCTGATGCCGGTGATCACGGTGCTGGCCATGACGGTGCCTCCTGCGGGTGGGGGTGGGGGTGGGGGTGGGGGTGGGGAGAGCATGCCCCGGGGCTGGTCCGGAGGAGCGGACCGGCCCCGGGGACGGGTGCGGGCGGGGTCAGTCGCGGCGGGTGGGGGTCATCGGGACGCGCACGCCGCGCTCGTGGGCGACGTCGTCGGCCCGGGAGTAGCCGGCGTCGACGTGGCGGAGCACACCCATCGCGGGGTCGTTGGTGAGCAGGCGCTCGAGCTTGCGGCCGGCGAGCTCGGTGCCGTCGGCGACGCCCACCTGCCCGGCGTGGATCGAGCGGCCGATGCCCACGCCGCCGCCGTGGTGGATGGACACCCAGGTCGCTCCGGAGGACGCAGCGGTCAGGGCGTTCAGCAGCGGCCAGTCGGCGATCGCGTCGGACCCGTCGAGCATCGACTCGGTTTCCCGGTACGGGGAGGCGACGGAACCGGCGTCGAGGTGATCGCGGCCGATGACGAGGGGGGCCTTGACCTTGCCGTCGCGCACGAGGTCGTTGAAGAGCATCCCGGCGCGGTGGCGGTCGCCGTAGCCGAGCCAGCAGATGCGGGCGGGCAGGCCCTCGAACTCGACGAACTCGTTCGCCGCGTCGAGCCAGCGGTGCAGGTGCTCGTTCTCGGGGAAGAGCTCCTTGAGCGCGGCGTCGGTGACCGCGATGTCCTCGGGGTCACCGGAGAGGGCGACCCAGCGGAACGGGCCGAGGCCCTCGCAGAACAGGGGACGGATGTAGGCGGGGACGAAGCCGGGGAACTCGAAGGCGCGGTCGTAGCCCGCGTGGCGGGCCTCGTCGCGGATCGAGTTGCCGTAGTCGAACACCTCGGCGCCGGCGTCCTGGAACTCGACCATCGCGTGCACCTGGCGGGCCATCGACTCGCGGGACTTCTTGGTGAAGCCCTCCTCGTCGGCCTCGGACTCGCGCTGCCAGTCCTCGACGGAGACCTCGAGGGGCAGGTAGCTCAGCGGGTCGTGGGCGCTGGTCTGGTCGGTGACGATGTCGATCTCGATGTCGCCCGCCTGATGGCGCTCGAGCAGGGCCGGGAAGATCTCCGCGGCGTTGCCGACGATGCCGATCGAGAGGCCGCGCTTCTCGGCCTTCGCGGCGTTGGCGCGGGCGATCGCGTCGTCGAGGTCGTCGGCGATCTCGTGGCAGTAGCGCTTGGCGACGCGGCGCTCGAGGCGGGTGCGGTCCACGTCGGCGATCAGGCACACGCCGTCGTTCAGGGTGACGGCCAGCGGCTGCGCGCCACCCATGCCGCCGCAGCCGCCGGTCAGCGTGATCGTGCCGGCGAGCGTGCCGCCGAAGCGCTTCTGCCCGATCGCGGCGAAGGTCTCGTAGGTGCCCTGGAGGATGCCCTGGGTGGCGATGTAGATCCAGGAGCCGGCGGTCATCTGGCCGTACATGGTCAGGCCCTCGGCCTCGAGCCGGCGGAACTCGGGCCAGGTCGCCCAGTCGCCCACGAGGTTGGAGTTGGCGAGCAGCACGCGCGGGGCCCATTCGTTGGTGCGCAGCACGCCGACGGGCTTGCCGGACTGCACCAGCAGCGTCTCGTCGTCCTCGAGGTCCTCGAGGGTGCGGACGATCGCGTCGAACGCCTCCCAGGAGCGGGCCGCGCGGCCGGTGCCGCCGTAGACGACGAGGTCATCCGGGCGCTCGGCGACCTCGGGGTCGAGGTTGTTCATGAGCATCCGCAGCGGGGCCTCCGTCTGCCAGGACTTCGCGCTGAGGGTGGTGCCGCGGGCTGCGCGGACGGGGCGGGCTCCGGGGAGGGTCATCATCGGCTCCTGGTGTCGGGGACTGCTCGGGAGGTTCCGAGGGGTCGGCGTGTTCCCACCAGGACACCACCGCCGACGGGGCGGGTCGAGACCGCGGAGAGCGGTTGTGTCCGGGATGCCGGACAGTGTCGTCCGGGTGGATCAGCCGTCGTGACGCAGAGGCACCGTGGCGACTGGCCGTCCCGGGGCAGAACGCACCATCGCGCGGGCCTCCGCAGAGTCAGGCGCTCAGCCCACCCCGGAGAGTCGTCACACGCAATGACAACAGCTGCTCCGCCGTGCCGGCTCCGCCACGTCAGCCGCCCTCGCCGGCCAAGCCTTCGAGGGCGTCGTGAGCGGCGTGCTCTCGCAGGTGGTCCGCGGTATAGGGGATGGTGAAGCGGACCTTTCCGTGGCCGGCCGACTCGATGATGCCGTCACGGATCAGTCGTCGGCGGTACTCGCCGGCGTATTGGGCAGTCACGTCCATGCGCTCGGCGATCTTCCCGGTGCGGGAGGGCCCGTCATCCTGAGCCATGGCGAGCAGGTAGGTGCGGTCGACGCTCGACAGAGGCCGCAGCGCTGGAGTGTGGACATGTCGGCCGAGGCGACGGCGCGCGGCCGCGATCCCGGCATTGACCTCGTCCGTGGTGATCGGACCAGTGGCCTTGTGAGCCTTGAGAGAGTGGTAGCCCACGAGCTGGAGCATAAAGGGGTACCCGTCGACAGCATCGGCCGCGAGGTCGAGGGCTTGGACGTCGATCTCACGGCCGCTGTCGGCGATCGTTCCGGCGAGGGCCGCTCGGACATCTGCACGGCTCACGCGACCGACAGGATAGTGCTCGGCGCGGCGCAGGAACGTCGCTCCGGGATGGTCGAGGAGCTCTTCGATGGGAGTCGAGAGCCCCGCGCCCATGAAGGCAAGGAGTCGCTCCTCCCGGCGGCCGTACTGGATGATCTCGCCGACCTTGCGAAGGTCTTCGATATCGGCAGCCTGAACCTCATCGATGGTGATGACGAGGCCTCGGCCGGAGGGCCGGAGAGCATCGGTGAGCTCGGTGATCTGCGATCGGAGTGTGGACTCGGCGGGATAGCGCTCGGTCCAGGAGACACCACCTCCGAGAGGGCCGACGGTGCCGCTCGCGGACTCGAGCCGTGTCCGCGGTTCGTCGGAGTGGTCACGGAGCAGGCGGGGCAGATGATCTCGCGTGAGTCGCTCCAGGAGTCCGGCGCTGGAGCTCTCGGTGATGACCAGCCATCCAGCGCTTTCAGCGGCCCGCCTGTAGGAGTCGAGCAGCACCGTCTTGCCCATCCCCCGCTGGCCGGACAAAAGGACCGTCAGACCGGCCGGGTCGAGGATCCCGTCGAAGGCGTCCTCGAACTCGTCGAGCAGCTGATCGCGGCCGACCAGGAGGTGCGGGTAGGTTCCGAACGATGGCTTGAACAGATTGCGCGACATATAAAGAGTATAAAGCGAAGGGCTCATATCCAAAGGGATCAAAAGACCGCCCCACCGAGGTCAGGACTGAGGCGCATCGAGTGTCGGCTGGCGCTGACCAGCGGTTCAGCCTTCCCTTTCGGTCGCCAGCTGCCCATGGGAGTCGAGTACCCGCGGGGGACGGGCGCCTGCGCTACTGCCCGTCGGTCGCCCGCAGCGCGTCCCGCTCCTCGCGCACGAGCTCCCAGGTGCGCACGAGGCGCGGGAGGGTGAGCATCAGCAGGCCGCCGGCCATGTTCAGCGGGATCACCCAGGCGAACCACACGAGCCAGGACAGGTAGGAGATGTCCGCCCCGGCGTGCATCGCCCCGAAGATCACGGCCGAGCTCAGGGCGCCGTGGAGCATGCCGAGACCCACCACGAGAAGGCCGCTGATCAGGGAGTTCGCAATGGTCGCGATGCCCTCGGTGGAGCCCTGCGCCATCCGGGTCACGAGGGTGATGGTGAAGCCGGCCAGCAGTGCGAGCGCGGCGGTCTCGACGGTCAGTCCCTTGTCCATATACCCGGTGGCCGCCTCGATCAGCACGTCGTCGAAGGCAGGGAAGGCCGCCACGACGACCCAGGCGAACGCCCAGCCGCCCACGAGGTTCGTCACCAGCGTCACCGTCCACAACCTCACCAGCTGCCCCCAGGTGCCGTGGCCGGCCACGATCGCATTGATCGGCACCAGGAAGTCCTCGGTGAACAGCTCGGAGTGGGCCAGACGCAGGGCGTACAGTCCGATGCCGAAGGCGAGCCCGCCGAGCAGCTTCGACCCGGTCGCATCCAGCACCGCGAGCATCGCCAGAAGACCGATGCCCACGTCGATCCCGCCGAACAACCCGGTGATGACCAGCGCGCGCCAGGTGCGGTTCAGGCGGTTCGCGCCCTCCTCGACGGTGCCGCGGAACTCCTCGACGAGCTTGTCCTCGAGCGGCTCGTCGGACTCGCCGAGGTGCTCACGCTCGTCGTGCTGGCTCCGCGTGTTCGGCGCAGGCTGCTTCGCCCGGGGGCGGAGCCTGTCCCGACCGCGCTGCCCGGCCCGCCCGCTCTGGTTCTCCCGCTCGCGCCGATCAACCTGCCCGGCCTGCTCATCCCGTTCGCCCTGTTCACTGTCAGCAGCCACGGTCGGCACCTTCTCTCCGGAGTTGCGGTGGAGTTGCAGTGCGCCGCACGCTATCAGCGGGAACGGGACTCTTCCGCAGTCGCCGGGCGATCATTCTCTGCTGCACGCGGCTGAGCCGGACCGGACGAGTTGCGGCATGCGGCGCCTCCTGGCGCCGCACCTGATGCCGCACTCACTGCCCTGCTCCCGCACTCACTGCAGAGCAGAGGGTTCGGTGGAGGGGTGTCCCGAGCGCCGGCCCAGCAGGCGACGGGTGATCTCGTCGGCCGCGAGCCGCACCGCGGCATCGAGCCGTTCGCGCAGCTCGTCGTCCACCCTCGCCTCGACGAACGTCAGCGCGACGGCCGCCGCCGGCCAGCCGGTGTGGTCGCGCACCACGGCGGCCACGGAGCCCAGCTCGTCGGTGACCTCTCCGGATTCATGCGCGATGCCGTCCGCCCGCACCCTAGCCAGCAGCTCCCGCAGGGCGCGCGGCGTCTCGGGGCCCGGTGCATCGGTGCGGGAGGTGAAATCCCCCTTGTGGCCGAACAGGGCGCGCAGCTGCGCCGGTGGCAGCTCGGCGAGGATCGCGCGGCCGCTCGCGGTGAGGTGCGCGGACAGCCGCACACCGACGTCGGTCACCAGGCTGGGCCGGTTCCGGGCGCGCTCCTCGACCACGTAGAGCACATCGCGTCCGTGCAGGACCGCGAGGTGACCGGACTCCCCGATCTCGTCGACCATCGCCTCGATGACCCGTCGGCCGATGCGCGCGAGCGGCTCCTGGCGCAGGTAGGCACCGGAGAGCTCGTGCGCGGCAGGGCCCAGCCCGTACAGCCGCTCCTCGCCCAGGTGCATGACATAGCCGTGCTCGACGAGGGTCGCCAGCAGGTCGTAGGTGCGCGAGCGCGGCAGGTCCAGCTCCTCGGCGAGGCGCACGGCGGCGACCGGGGAGCGACGCGAGGCGAGGAAAGTCAGCAGGCGCAGCGTCGCGTCCGCCGCCGGGACTTTCGGGGGTGTCATGATCGGCAAGGATGCCACCGGAGCTGTCCGGTGGGCCGGACGGTGGCTCTCGACGCGCCGTTCCGCGCGGCGCGGCGGGTGCCATGATGGAACGATCGCACGCCCTGACCCGCCGACGAGGAGCCCCGATGACGACCTCTGCGCACCGCGAGAGCCCCTGGACCGGGCGGCACGACGGCGCTGGCCCCGAGCATGCCCGCTGGCACCAGACGGTGCAGGTCGTGGCGCCGGGAGCGGCCGACGCGGATCCCGCGGCGCCGCACGTCGCACTGCTCGGATTCCGCTCCGACGAGGGGGTGCGCCGCAACCGCGGACGGGTCGGAGCCGCCGACGGCCCCGCGGCCCTGCGCGGGGCGCTCGCCCCGCTCGCCCTGCACGGCCCGCTCGCCCGCGGCGAGGTCGCGCTGCATGATCTGGGCGATGCGGAGACCGTCGGCGAGGACCTCGAGGGCGGCCAGGCCGCGGCCGCCGCGCTCACCGCGCACGCCCTGGATCGCGCAGGATCCCGCCTCGCCGTGGTGCTGGGCGGCGGGCACGGGACCGCCTGGTCCTCGTACAGCGGGCTGATGCGCTCCGGGCTCGGGCCGCGCGCCGGACAGCGCTGGGGCGTGCTGAACCTCGACGCCCACTTCGACCTGCGCGAGGAGCCCCGCCCCACCTCCGGCACCCCCTTCGCGCAGATGGCCGCCGCCGAGCGCGCCGCCGGCCGCGACCTGCGCTACGCCGTGCTCGGGATCGCCGAGCCGTCCAACACCGGTGCCCTGTTCGCCACGGCGCGCGAGCTGGGCGTGCAGTGGTGGACCGACGAGCAGTGCCTCGCCGCGGGGACCGACGGGATCCGCGAGTTCGTCGCGGACTTCGCCGCTGACCTGGACGTGCTGTACCTGACGATCGATCTGGACGTGCTCCCGGCGGCCACCGCCCCCGGAGTCTCGGCGCCGGCCGCCTACGGGGTGCCGCTGCCGCTGATCGCGGCGGCCGTGCAGGCTGCGGCCGGCAGCGGGAAGCTCGCCCTGCTCGACGTGGTGGAGCTGAACCCCGCGCTGGACGTGGACGGTCGCACCGCACGCGCCGCGGCCCGGCTCATCGACGGCGCCGTGCGCACCGTCGTCGACGCGGGGGCCTGAGCGGTCACGCCGTGGTGCGGAGCCATTCCTCGAGGTCCATGTCGTCGACCTCCGCGTCAGCGGGGATCAGCCCGCCGCCGGCGATGGCCGAGCCCAGGTACGGGAGCTCGGCGACCAGGCGAGGGGACCTGCCGTCGATGCTTCCGCGACGCGCCAGGATGCGCCGCACGAGCTGCGCTGAGGTGAGCTCCTTGGGGCCGCGCAGCGCGAAGGCGCGGTCGGCGGAGTCCTCGTCGGACTCGACCTCGCGGGCGATCCGTGCCGCGAGCCTCTCGGCGGCGACGGGGGCCATGCGCATGGTCGGCAGCAGAGCGACGGGGCCGAGGCTCGCCTGGGACAGCAGCAGGCCCGCGATCTCGAACCACTGCGTCGAGCGCACGAGCGTGACCGGGAGGGCCGCGTCCAGATAGGTGGCCTCCTGCGCGGCCTTGCCCCGGTAGTAGGCGAAGTAGCGGTGCACCTCAGGATCTGCGGCGCCGGCGATGGAGACGCACAGGACGCGACGCGCTCCACCCTGCTCCGCGGCGCGGGAGATGTTCCCGGCGGCCCGCGTATGGGTCTCGACGGCGCGCCGGGCGCTGAGCGATGGCGTGCTGATCGCATCGATCACGAGCTCGGTGCCCTGCAGGGCCTCCGTGAGGCCGTCGCCGGTCACGGCGTCGACCCCGGTGCGTCGGCCGAGGGCGCGCACGGTGTGTCCCGCGGCCTCGAGATGGGTGACGAGATGGTGGCCGAGGGTTCCGGCCGCTCCGAGCACGGCGATGTCCATGGTCGTCACTGTAGACGCACGAAGGAGCGCAGCTCCGGGTCGTGGTCGTGGGCCTCGATGAATCCGAGCGACTCGTAGAAGGCGCGCTGGCCGGGCTCGGCATCGGTGAGCAGCACCTGCTGGCGCACCGACTCGAAGGGAGCGAACGCGGCGTCGACCAGGCGCCGGCCGATCCCGGACCGGTGGGCGTCGGGCCGCACGAGCACGTCCTGCAGGTAGGCGATGGTGGCGCCGTCGCCGACCACCCGGGCCAGGCCCAGCAGTCGGCCGTCACGGCGTGCCGTGACCACCTGGGCGCTCCCGGCGAGCGCGCGCAGCAGCGTCGAGGGGTCCTCGGTGTACGCGCTCCAGCCCACTGCGTCGTAGAGGTCCAGGACCTCCTGCAGCGCCGGGACCTCCGTGCCGACGACGAGCTCCCCGGCGGGTGGGGCCGACGGCGGTTCCGTCGGCTGCCATCGCGAGTCGACCAGCTGGAACAGGCGGCAGTCCGCCCACTCCCCGCCGAGCCGCAGGTAGGAGGGCGCCAGACCGTATTCGGCGAAGCCGCAGTGCTCGAGCACGCGCGCCGAGGCATCGTTGCCGACCTTCACCTCCGCCTGGATCCGATGTAGGCCGAGACCGCCGAAGGCCACGGCGATCGCGCTGCGCACCGCTGCCGTGGCGATGCCCCGCCCGCTGACGGCGTCGTCGACCCAGTAGCCCAGCGACGCCGAGTCGAACGCGCCACGGATGATGCCCGAGAGGTTGAGCCGGCCGACGATCCGCGTCACCCCCTTGTCCTCGAGCCGGATGGCGAGCGGCAGGCTGCGGCCGACCTCGCGGTCGGCGAGGGCGTGGGCGATGGTGGTGCGCTGCCCGGCCTCGGTGAACCAGCTCTCCGACCGGGCGGGGGCGCCGACCATCAGCTGGTCGCGGTTGCGGGTCTCGAGCTCCACGAGCGCCGGGGCGTCATCGGCCGTGAGGAGGGTCAGCGTGACCTGATGGGTCAGGACGGGAGCTCGCGGCGCGGGCTGGGGCTGTCGCGGCGCGGACTGGGAGTGTCGCGGCTCGGGCCGAGGAGGCTGCGGCGCGGGGTTGTCGGACATGCCGCCCAGTATCCGGCACGAGCCCCGCACCTGCGGTGACCTACCATCTGCCCCGTCCTCAGTACCCGGTGCCGCCGTCGATCGCCTCGCGCAGCAGGTCGAGATGGCCCAGGTGGCGGGCGTACTCCTCGATCAGATGAGTGAGGATCCACCGCAGGTTCACCTGCTCACCGTGGCGCAGCCCGAGCACGGGGCCGTCGAGGTCGCTCCAGCTCGCCTGGGCGGCGCGGGTGGCCACGAGCTCCGCGCAGTAGGCCTCGACATCGACGAGCGCGGTCGCGGGGTCGACGTCGTCGAAGTCCCCGTCGGGATTGTCATCGGTGCAGTGCGGGTCGGGCTGCTCGTCGTCGAGCAGCACCTCGCGCAGCCAATAGGCCTCGACGTCGGTGAGGTGGCGGACGATCCCGATCGGGCTCAGGACCGACGGCGGCACGGAGCGACGCGCCAGCTGCTCCGCGTCGAGTCCGTCGATCTTCCGCAGCAGGGTCCCGCGGTAGAACTCGACCCAGCCCTCGAGGGACTCGCGCTCCCCGGCCATCGGCGGCGGGTCGACGCGGGTGTCGACCGCGGGAGTGGCTGAAGGCGTGGTGGACGGGGCAGAGGACGGTTCAGGTGTGCTCATGGGTGCACACTTCCACGGCACCGGACTGACCACGAGCGATTTTGGGGGCCGGGAGATCCGCACCCGCCCCCTGGACGAGGAGGACGCAGTTCCCCATGTGGTGCCGTGAGTCGGTATCGCCCGCCCATTCCGACGCACCAGGCCACATGGATGCGGGAGGAGCTGCGTGCGGGGGCAGCATGCGGTGGTCAGCGTGCGGGGCAGCATGCGGTGGTCAGCGTGCGGGGGCAGCCCGCGGTGAGCTGTGTGCCCGGGCAGCATGCGGTGGTCAGCGTGCGGGGCAGCATGCGGTGAGGTGCGTGCAAGGGCAGCATGCGGTGAGGTGCGTGCAAGGGCAGCATGCGGTGAGCTACGTGCGGGTGCAGCGCCTGCGGTGTCAGCCCAGCAGGGTCTGGGCCAGCGTCACGGCGGCCACTCCGCCCAGCAGCACCGAGAACAGCAGCGTGAGCGTCGAGGGGCGCGCCTTCGTGGACAGCGGTCCGCCGAGGATGCCGCCCACCGCGGAGCCGGCGGCGAAGATCAGCGTGATCGTCCAGTCCACGTGCACGTCGGTGCCCAGGCGCGCCAGCAGGCTGGTGGCGGTCGCGATCACCATGACCAGCAGGCTCGTCCCCGAGGCGCGACGCATCGCCAGGCCCAGGGCGATCACCAGCATCGGCACGACGATGAAGCCTCCGCCCACGCCGAAGAACCCGGTGAGGAAGCCGGTGAGGGTCGCTGCGGCGATGACGAGCGGCAGGCGCGGGGACGCCGACGCGGCCGGGGTCGTGGGCAGCTCGGGCTCGCCATGGTGGCGCTGGATCCCGTCGGCCGATTCGACGGTGTCAGGGCCCGGCTGATCCAGCACCGGGTCGTCGTGCACGGCGACCGGTTCCTCGGCCTCGAGCTCCGCGGGGGTGCCGTGCGCGATCGCCTCGGCCCGTTCGTCCCGGCGGGTGCGCAGGGCCCGGCGCAGCATCGCGATCGCCACCCCCACGAGCATCACGCCGAACAGGGTGAGCAGCACGGGCGCCGGCACCAGGGCGCTCAGGCGCGAGCCGACGAAGGCACCGACCACCGAGACGCCCGCGAAGACCAGGCCGTCCTTCCACTCCACGTTCCCGTGCCGGGCGTGGTGCGGGAGGCTGACCAGGGCGGTGATCAGCACGATGATCAGGCTCGATGCCGTCGCGGAATGCGTGGGCATGCCGAGCAGGAACACGAGCACGGGGACCGCGAGGATGCCGCCGCCCGCTCCGAGGGCTCCGACCACGATCCCGACTCCGAGGCCGACGCCGATCGCGAGCAGGGCGAGCTCCATGGAGGGACTCCTCAGGGTGCGGGGCCGAGGAGTCGTAGGCCCCGGCGACGATCAGATCGCCTCTACCGTACGTGCCGGTCGCCGGCCGTCAGCCCTCCTCGTGGCGAAGGAAACTCCCCGAATCCTGCCCACGTAGGATCGAAGGCCCCGCTTCCCAGGAGTCGACATGGTCCCCGCTGCGCCCGATCACCCCACGGCCCTGCTGGATCCGGCATCGCCCGCGATGGGGCAGCGGCTGGTCGAGGCGTGGCGCACCGGCGCGCTGATCATGCCGCTGGGCGCGGACTCCTCCCCCGTGCACCTGCCCGGCCTGCACCGCTCAGTCATCCCTGCCTCGCTGTCCGGCACCGCCCGCGCCTCCCTCGCAGGGGTGGGCGAGCGCTTCGCCGCCTGGCGTGTGACGCCTCAGGAGAACGCCCCGCTCATCGTGCGGATCCCGCACGTTCCGCCGGATGAGCTGCACCAGGACCTCTCCCAGGAGATCGCGGCGCTGACCCTGATCCCCACCGGGGTGGGGCCCGCACCGATCGCCGTCCACGACGATCCCGTGACCAGCCCGATCGGGCACGCCTATGTCGTCGCGTCCGACGTGCCCGGCACCGCGGCGGCCCCCGAAGCCTGGACCGACCAGGGCCTGGCCGCGCACGCGCGGGTGCTCGCCCGCCTCCACGGCGTCCCCGCCCCGGGCCGTGGCCCGGTGGTGCTCGGCGCGGACCCGTGGGCGGCGGTGCCTCGCGGCGTCCCGTCCCTGCTCAACGAGGTGGAGGAGGAGGTCGCGGCCTGGCGTGGCGCGCATGGTCCCGTGATCGAAGAGCACGCCCTGGAGCCCTTCCTCGAGGCAGCGCTCGCGCGGGTCGCGGCGGTCGAGGGGGAGATCGCCGGGCTGGACGGCTTCGTGCTGTCCCACGGCGACCTGTGCGCCACGAACATCCTGTGGGAGCACGCCTCGGCGGCTCCTCACCGTGCCGACAGGGCCGTCGGGTCAGACGGATTCGCCTGGTCAGACGGAGCCGCCGGGGCAGACGGGTCCGACGGGTCCGACGGGCCCGACGACGCCCCGGTGGTGCGATACATCGACTTCGAGTGGGCGCAGGGCGACGACCCTGCCCGCGACCTCGCGATCATCGGCGGCGCTGTGCACGGCGGGCCCTGGTACGTCCCCCTGGTCGAGGAGCAGATCACCACCTTCGTCGACGCCTACGTGCAGGCACGCGGGGAGAACGGCGAGCTGCCCGCCTCGGTCGCCGACACCGCCTCGCTCCGCGACCGGATGCGGGCGTGGACCGCGTACGAGCGCACCGCGATGCTCGTCCACGTCGCCTCGCGCGCCTCCACCCGGTCCTCGCACCGTCGGGTGCTCCCGATCCTGCGCGGCACCCTCGCCCGGGAGCTCGGGCTCCCCGACTGACCTCCGGGGCCGGGCGGACGGACAGACGGACAGACGGGCAGACGGACAGACGGACAGACGGGCAGACGGGCAGACGGGCAGACGGGCAGACGGGCGCATCCTGCGTGCTGTGCCACGCTCAGGCCGGGCACGGTTGCCCTCCGGGGCGATCTGCGTACGGTGGGGCCATGAGCGACTTCGTGAAGAACGGTCCGAACGCCCCCAAGGGGTACTTCGCCGCGGAGGCCGCCGGCCTCGAGTGGCTGGCAGAGCCGACGGCGGTGCCGGTGGTCCCGGTGCTCGAGGTGGGCAAGGGCGAGCTGCGTCTGGAGCGGCTCGAGGAGATCGCCCCGTCGGCCGACGCCGCCCGCGCCTTCGGCGCGCAGCTGGCCCGCCTGCACGACGCCGGGGCGCCCGGCTTCGGCTGGACCCCGGGTGAGGGCGCCTGGTTCGGCCCTCTCGAGAGCCCCTTCGACGTCCCGGCCGTCGAGCACGAGGACTTCCCCGACTTCTGGGCCGACGACCGTCTGCGCCCCCTGGCCGATCGCATCACCCGCACCCTCGGCGCCGACGGGCACGACACCGTCGACGAGGCGATCGACGTGATCGCCGACGGCGCCTTCGACGGCATCAGCGGCCAGGGCACCGAGAAGCCCTCGCGGGTCCACGGCGACCTGTGGTCGGGGAACCTGATGTGGACCGCGGAGGGCGTCACCCTCATCGACCCGTCGGCCCATGGCGGCCACCGCCTCGAGGACCTCGCGATGCTGTCCCTGTTCGACGCGCCCTTCCTCGACGAGATCTTCGAGGGCTACGAGAGCGAGCACCCGATGCCGGGTGACTGGCAGCAGGACCTGCCCGCCCACCTGTTCTTCGGCCTGCTCGCGCACGTGCACCTGTTCGGCGAGGCCTATGTCGACCAGGCCATCGCCACCGCCGAGTCGATCATCGCCCGGGCGGACGCGCTGGGGGTCTGACCCCCGCAGACTCCCCACCACGCCCCCGGGCACCGACCGGCCACCCGCGCCGAAGCTCGCGCGACGGGCGCAGGACGAGCGCCGGAGGAGTTCAGGACGCCTCCGGAGGCCCTGCACGACGCGATTGTGCGCTGTGCTTCCACGGAGGGAAGTGCAGCGCACAATCGCGTTCTGGAGGGATGGTGGGGACTGGAAGGTCACGGTGCCGACCGGGGTCGGGCGTCCGGCGTCAGGCCGTGACCAGAGCGAGGGTCCGCGGAAGGGGTCGTGCCCGGGTCCCGGTCAGTGGTCGTGGTCTTCGTGCTCCGCGTCGCCCTCGTGCTCCTCGTGGCCGCCGGCGTCACTCGCCTCCGACTCGTCGTGGTCGTCGTGCTCACTCGCCTCGGCATCGTCGTGCTCGTCGGCGCCCGGCGCGATCTCGTACTCGCCCGACGCGGTCCCGGTGGTCACCTGGATCTCGTGCGGCACCACGGGCAGGTCCAGCTCGCGGTAGATCTCGCCGCTGGCGACGTCGACCATCGTGAGCTTCTGCGCCGCGGGGTCGACGACGAAGGCGGTGCCGTCGGCCACGGACATCATGGGGCCGGCCTCCTGCCAGTTGTCCGGCTCGGTCCACTCCCCCGTCACGGGAACCTCGTGGAGCATCTCACCGGTCTCGGGGTCCAGGATGTTCAGCTCGCCGTCGGCGGTGAGCACCAGGGCCTCACCGTTCGGACCGCGGTCCAGGGAGCGGAACCAGTACTCCGAGCCCAGGTCCACGATCTGCTGCGTGTCGTCGAGGGTGTCGATCAGGGCGATCTCGGTGGGGTGCTCGACGCCACCTTCGGGATCGGCCTCGACCTTGTGATCGGCCAGGACGATCGGTGAGTCCTCGTGACCCTTCTGGTTGCCGGAGCGCTGGTAGTCGCCGTCGATCGCGACCTTGTGGAACCCGCCGTCGCGGTAGATCACGGAGCCGTTCTCGCAGCCCAGGCTGATCACGTCGCCGGACTCCGTGGGCTTCGCAGCGGCCTCGCCGTGCACGCCGGGGCAGTCGTCCGTCTCGGCGGTGACGTTCCCGTCGGCGTCGAGCGCCTGCACGGTGTGGCGCTCGTCCTCGGTGCCCTGGGTGACGAGGAGGCCCCCGTCGGACAGGGGCACCGCGACGCCGTGATGGGGCGCCTCGGTGCTGGTCTCGTCGAGGATCCCCAGGTCGCCGTCGACCATCGCGGTGGGGTCGATCAGGGTGATGTCGCCGGTTCCGTCGGCGAACAGGGCGGTGCGGTCCCCGTGGGGGACGACGTGGCCGGGCATCGGCGCCGGGACGGACAGATCGGTGAGGGCGGGGTCCTGCACGTAGTAGTGGAAATGGTCGCCGTGGCCCTGGGCGAGCAGGCCGGTGTCGTACATCGTGATCTCGTCGGAAGCGCTCACGGCGACGTGGCGGCCGTCGCCGGCCGGGTTCAGCCGCACATAGCCGGCGACCTCGGAGCTGCCGACGGTGCTGCCGTCGGAAGAGTCCAGCGTGGTCACGCCGCCCTCGTGGGCGAGCACGATGCGCGGCGAGAGAGCGGCCACCTCGGTGCGATCCGTCGCTGGGGGCGCTTCTCCGCCGGCCGTACCGCCGTCGGACGATCCGCCGTCGGACGACTCGCCGTCAGACGATCCGCCGTCGGACGATCTGCCGTCGGACCCGCCTGAGCCGCCTCCGGCCGGACCGCCGCAGGCGGAGAGAGCGAGCACGCCGACGCCGAGGAGCGCGACAGCACGTCGCTTCATGACAATGGTTCTCATCTGAATCATGAGCAGAACAGTAGCAGTTCCTGAGAACTGTTCTCAGCAAGGAGTTGGTGTCCCGGGTCACATCCCGCAGGTATCCTGACGAGGCGACGGGGGTCGCCGACCAGGGGAACCGCACGACACGCTCAGGGGGAGCCGACATGGGACGACGTGATGCGCCGACGACGGCGGGACGACCCGCTGCGCGCAGCGATCGACGATGCCGGCGACGAGACCGCGCGCGGCGCCTGCGTCTGGCGGCGATCGCCGCCACGGTCCTCTCGCTGACCAGCTGCTATCTGCTCGATCCGGATCTGCTGGCCGAGGGCACGGACACGGTGACGATCGAGGTCGGCGAGACGGCCCAGGTGGCTCTCGGCGAGTGGTCGCCGGGCGTGGGCGACGACTGGGGTGCGGTCCCCGTGACGGACGACAGCGCCGGGGAGCACGGCGCCGTGGACGACGGCGTCGTCGTGGCCGACGTGGTCATGAACAGCGAGGTGTTCGGCGTGCGAGAAAGGCGGGACGGGCCAGAGGCCGGCGGCAGCTTCCCCTATGCGGTCGAGCTCACCGGCGTCGCCCCGGGCACCTCGACGGTGCGGCTCGTCTACTGCTACCGCACCGCGATCGCCGAGGACTGCGACCAGGGGCCCCGCGACATCGATCCGATCGAGATCACCGTGACGGTCAGCTGAAGCGGCCGCTGACGCCGCCCAATCCCTCACACCGACTCAGCTCCACCGAGGAAGCCCGCGCCCACAGCCTCACGGCGAACGCGACTGTGCGCTGCGCTTCCGACATCGGAAGCACAGCGCACAGTCGCGTCACATGCCGGGCGGACCCGGCCGACTCAGTCCAGGGCCGGACCAGATCAGGGCCGGCTCAGTTCAGGGCTGGCTCAGATCACGCCGAAGGCGATCATGGCGTCGGCGACCTTGCGGAAGCCGGCCACGTTCGCGCCCACCACGTAGTCGCCGGGGCGGCCCAGCTCGTCGGCCGTCTCCAGGCAGGTGGTGTGGATGTTCTTCATGATCTCGGTGAGGCGCTTCTCGGTGTGCTCGAAGCTCCACGCATCGCGGCTCGCGTTCTGCTGCATCTCCAGAGCGGAGGTCGCGACGCCGCCGGCGTTCGCGGCCTTGCCCGGACCGAAGGCCACGTCGGCGTCACGGAGCACGCCCACGGCGTCGGGGGTGCAGGGCATGTTCGCGCCCTCGGACACGGCGAGCACGCCGTTCTTGACCAGGGTGCGAGCGGCTTCGACGTCGAGCTCGTTCTGGGTGGCGCTGGGCAGAGCGATGTCCACCGGGACATCCCAGACGCTGCCGCCGGCGACGAACCGCGCGCCGTTGCCGCGACGCTCCGCGTACTCGGTGATGCGGCCCCGCTCGACCTCCTTGATCTGCTGGAGGAGCTTGAAGTCGATGCCGTGCTCGTCGACCACATAGCCGGAGGAGTCCGAGGCCGTGACCGGGATGCCGCCGAGCTGATGCGCCTTCTCGATCGCGTAGATCGCGACGTTGCCGGAGCCGGAGACGGCGACGCGGCGACCCTCGAAGGACTTGCCGCGAGCCTTGAGCATCTCGTCGGCGAAGATGGCCGCGCCGTACCCGGTGGCCTCCTTGCGCACGAGCGAGCCGCCCCAGTCCAGGCCCTTGCCGGTGAGCACGCCGGCCTCGTAGCGGTTGGTCAGGCGCTTGTACTGGCCGAAGAGGTAGCCGATCTCGCGGGCACCCACACCGATGTCACCGGCGGGGACGTCGGTGTACTCGCCCATGTGGCGGTGCAGCTCGGTCATGAAGGACTGGCAGAAGCGCATGACCTCGCCGTCGCTGCGGCCGTGCGGATCGAAGTCGGAACCGCCCTTGCCGCCGCCGATGGGCAGGCCGGTCAGGGAGTTCTTGAAGATCTGCTCGAAGCCGAGGAACTTCACGATGCCCAGGTTCACGCTGGGGTGGAAGCGCAGGCCGCCCTTGTACGGGCCGAGCGCGGAGTTGTACTCGACGCGGAAGCCGCGGTTGATCTGCACGACGTTCTGGTCGTCGACCCACGGGACGCGGAAGATGATCTGACGCTCCGGCTCGCACAGGCGCATGAGGATGCCCTGATCGTTGTACTCCGGGTGACGGCCCTGGATGTACTCGAGCGACTCGAAGACCTCGCGCACTGCCTGGTGGAACTCGGGTTCACCGGGGTTGCGGTGCAGCACCTGGTCATACGTGTTCTGGAGCATCGAATCGATCATCGCGGTCCTTTCAGGGTCTCCTGGAGGGGAGAGTCTGCGGTGACAGCGGGCACGGGGGCCCACGGCGACCTACGGTCAGAGCCGTTCCAGAGTACGTAGTCATCCCAGATGTTGGAACACCGCGTCCGAGCAGTGGGCCTCCACCCGGCGCAGTTCTGGTCAGAATCAGCAGAAGTCCCTGCTCGGCCCGGATTTCTGCCGGTCGGGCGCCTCCGCGGTGCAGCGAGGCGAGGATCACTGTCGACAGCACATGACCCCACTACGTACGATCGTACGCATGCCTTCTCCCCTCCCCGAGGTGCGCCGAGCCCGTGGCGCCGTCGCCGCGATGTTCCTGACCAACGGCGCCCTGCTCGCGAACCTCCTGCCCCGCTATCCCGAGATCAAGGGGGAGCTGGGGCTGGCGAACTCCACCTACGGCCTGGTGCTCGCCGCGTTCCCCGCCGGCGCCATCCTCGCCGGGCTGGGAGCCGGTGCGCTGATCCGCCGCTTCGGCTCCGCGCCGCTGGCGGTGGCCGGCACGATCCTCACGGCACTGGGCCTGTTCGCCGCGTCCTGGGCGCCCGTCGCCGGCGTCCTGGCGCTCGCGCTCCTCGTCGCCGGTGCGTGCGACGCGATCACCGATGTCGCCCAGAACGCGCACGGCCTGCGCGTGCAGCGCCGCTACGGACGCTCGATCATCAACTCCTTCCACGCTGTGTGGTCCATCGGGGCGGTGCTCGGCGGCTCGATGGCCGCCCTCGCGATCGCGCTGGACGTGCCGCTGCGCGTGCATCTGAGCGTCTCCGGCGCCCTGTTCGCCGTGATCTCCCTGGTGGCGCTCCGATTCGCCCTCCCGGGAAAGGACCCGGAAAGCCCCACCGGTGGGGCCGACGAGGGCACCGCGGCGGTGGACACCACGGAGGCGGCAGCCGCGGCCGGCACGACGGGCGCTCCCCCGCCGGCCGCCCTGCGCCCGACCCGAGGACGCACCGCGCTGCTGCTGGGAGCCCTCGTCGTGATCGCCATCGGCGGCACGCTCGTCGAGGACGCCGGGAACTCCTGGGCGACCCTCTACCTCGCCCGCGACCTCGGCGCCCCTGCGGCGATCGCCGCCACCGGGTACATCGCCCTGGTGGGTGCGCAGTTCGTGGGGCGCCTGGCCGGCGACTCCCTGGTGGACCGCTTCGGGCAGCGCGCCGTGGCCCGCGCCGGCGGCCTGGTCATCGCCGTGGGCATGGCCACCGCGCTGGCATTCCCGACCGTGCCCGGCACGATCGTCGGCTTCGCCCTGGCGGGCCTGGGCAGCGCGACCCTCGTACCCGCCGCGATGCAGGAGGCCGACGACCTGCCCGGGCTGCGCCACGGCACCGGTCTCACGGTCGTGTCCTGGCTGATGCGGCTGGGGTTCCTCGCCTCACCTCCGCTGGTGGGCCTGGTGGCCGACACCGCCGGGCTCCGCTACGGCCTGCTCGTGGTCCCGATCGCCGGAGCGCTGGTGATCGCGCTGGCCGGTGTGCTCAGCGGCCGACGCGCGCCACGGGCCACGGGGCCCGAGAACGCCTCCGCGGGGCTCTGACCAGCTCTACTCTGCTCGATCCTTCGCAACGCACGCCCGCGTCCCCCTCAGCGCGGCCGAGCCATCCGGTCCATCCCGACGATCAGTCTGGTCGGGCCAGGCGCCCCAGCGCGCCCCGGATCAGCGCAGCGGCCGAGGGATCGGTGTGCAGCGCGCGATGCAGGGCGAGGCCCTCGTTCAGGGCGTCCAGCATGACCGCGGTGTCGGCGTCGACGAAGGGGGCCAGCGTGGCCCGGGTGCGCGCCATCCAGCCGCTGGTGATGTCCCGGAACTCCGGCCTACGGGCCGCCAGGGTGTAGAGCTCCTGGCTGATGACCAGGTCGCGCTGCGTCACGAAGACGTCCTCGCCGATGTTCGCGGCGAAGGCGTCGAGCGCCTCGTCGAGAGTCGTGGCCGACGCCATCCGGCGCTCCACCAGGGCCGCGCCCCGGTCCGCATAGCGGAGGAAGGCCTCACGCAGCAGATCGTCCATCCCGTCGAAGTGATAGGTCATCGACCCCAGCGGGACGTCCGCGGCCGCCGCGACCCGGCGGTGCGACGTGCCGGCGACGCCGTGCTCCGCGATCACGTCGAGGCAGGCATCGATGATGCGGTCGCGGCGCTGCGGGTCGTGGCGGCGGGTACGGGCGGAGTCGGGCACAGACCCGACCCTAGCGGGGCCGGGCGGATCGGTGGCAGTCGCTCGCGGGACCCGGCTCGGGCCCGCTCTCACAGCCGACGGATCGAGGTCACTCGGCATGACCGTCGATGATCGTCCGGTCACCGACGGGCTGCTCGGTCTCGACGAGAGTCGTGTACTCGAGCAGAGGGGCGTCACATCCCCCGATGTGACGTGGGAGGCCACCGGTGGAGACCGAGATCGTGATCGAGCTGGCCGTCTCCTCGACGTCGACGTCATGGCCGTAGCAGTCGTCGACGCCGCCCAGGAAGGTCACACGGATGTGGGTGTCGTCGACGATCTCGGTGCTCTCCCAGGCGGTGGGCAGAGCGTCCACCAGGTCGGATTGCGGCAGCTGGTCCCCCGCGTCGCTGTAGCTGGTGGTCGCCGAGCAGCCGGCGAGGAGGAGCAGGGCGGCTCCCAGTGCGGTCAGCCGCGACCTGGTGTGCAGCAGCCTGCTCATATCCGACCGTCCTCGTGGGCGATGTGCAGTGCGGGGGTGACGCGGCAGATGGCCTTCATCGTCGGAGCCGTCACTCGTCGGACGTCGTGGTGGTGTCGAACGGCAACGAACCATCGTCGGGCACAGGAGCGCCCGAGCACGACGACGCGGTCAGAGCCACCATGGCACCGAGAACCACGACGCGTGCACGACAGGTGTTCATGGCACCCAGTATGTCGGGCGTGAGGGCCCCCGTCCCTTGATACGTTGACGCGATGGATTTCACCGAGTGGGACACACGCGTGAGCGCCTATGCCGTGATCACCGATGGCCACGGACACATCCTGCTGACCTGGTTCAACGGCTCCACTCCGTGGTGGACGCTCCCGGGTGGCGGGGTCGAGTTCGAGGAGTCCCTCGACGCGGCTGTGGTGCGCGAGGTCTTCGAGGAGACCGGGTTCCATGTGGCCGTCGGACGCCCCCTGTTCAGCAGCACCTCGACGGCCGACGCGGGCACCAGCTCACCGCGGCCGTTCAAAGCCGTGCGCGTCATCTTCGAGGCCACCATCATCGGCGGAGAGCTCGGAACCACCGAGATCGGCGGGACGACGGACGAAGCACGCTGGATGCCGCTGGCAGGGCTCCCGGACCACGAGCCCCGAGCGGGCATCGTCGACCAGGCCTACGAGAGCCTCCAGAACGCGACCGACGGATGAGACCTATCGGGACAGCGTCCTCTCGGCGGCGAAGGCCGGGAACAGCGGTGCGGGAGGGTCGGTGGCATCCGGCCACCGGGCGATCATCGCGTCCTGCAGGGCGCTGAGCCAGTCACGGAAGGCAGCCAGCCCGTCGGCCCGCTCCGCGAGCTGCAGGAAGGTCCGGATCTGCTGCACCGTCTGCCCGCGGCGGCGCCAGCTGTCCTGCGGCGCCTGGTCCGGCCGGGAGACCAGGCGCAACCGGCTGATCCGTCCGATCAGGACGATGGCCGCCCCGTCCGCGAGCACCTGGTCGAAGAGGTCGAGCACCTGGTGCGCGCCGCCGTCGGCGAGGGCTGTGCGGTAGGCCGCATCGACGGACTCGATGACGCCGCCTGGCAGCAGCCCCCACGGAGTGCTGTGGTGCGGGAACGGGTAGTACAGGAAGCAGGCGTCGATCCCGAGGTGCCCGAAGCCGCTTCCCTCGAAGTCGACCAGGCGGGCTCCGTCGTCGGTGAGCAGCACGTTCGTCGGATTCAGGTCCCGATGGGTGAGCGCGGAGGAGGGGCCGGGGCGGGTGGATCGTGCCAGGAGGCGCGTCACGTCGTCGCGCGCCCTCCTCGCGGGCGGAAGACCGAGCTCGGTGCACGCCTGCTCGATCTCGTCCCAGTGCTCCCTGCCGAATGCGTACATCTGGCCGGTCTCCACATCTGCGGAGAAGGCGGCGAGGTGTTTCTGGTGCTCAGCGCGCCGGTCGATCGTGCTGGCGTGCAATCGCCCGACGGCAGCGGCCATCTCGACCATGCCCCGGGCGGCAGCTTCCGGATCCGCACCGAGCAGGATGTCCTGCAGGGTGGGCCAGTCGCCCAGGTCGGTCTGGAGCATCACGCCCGCGTCGTCGTCGACATGGATCGTCCGGGCGGTGACCCCGCTGGGCGCGGCAGTTCGCAGTGCCGCGGCCTCGCGGCGCAGGAACGCCGGGCCACCATGCCCCTCCCCTTCGACCCGGCGGGTCTTGGCCACGACCGTCGCACCGATCCCGGGAACGTCCCGATCCAGGCCCAAGCGGGTGACGGGCGCCCAGTCGTGGCCGACATGCTGCTCGGAGGTCAGTCTCACGGGGCGATCGGCGAGCTGGGACAGCGCAGAGCAGATCTGGTCGCGCCGTGCGGCGGTCAGCGGGTAGGCGGGCATGAGCCTCAGAGTAAGCGGGCTGCCGGGGCGCGGCATCACCGCACCCCGGCGACGCGCCCCGGCACCGCGCCCCGGCTCCGCGCCTCAGGCGGCCGGCGGGGTCTCCCCCACGCCGAACTCGCGGATCTGCACCCACTGACCGGTGGGGTTCTTCCCGGTCACGCGGAGGCGGCAGAAGCGGGCGTCGAACGGCTCGTCCAGCGACGCCGTGGCCACGGCGGAGCCGTCGGTCGTGCCGATCTCGGTCCACGCCTCCCCGTCGGCCGAGAGCTCGAGGACGCCCTGGTAGACCTGGTCACCGGGGGTCGAGTCGCTCTTGGCCATCTGGACCTGCACGTAGCGGATCGGGTGGCTCTCCTCGAGCTCGACCTGCACCACGTCGTCGACCTTCGGGGCCTTGCTGGACCAGAACATGGTCGCGAGGTCCCCGTCGACGATCCGCTCGATCGCGTAGTCCTTGTAGGTGCCCAGCGTGGTCGTCGCGGTGCCCGGCAGGCCGCGGAAGGGCAGGGACGGGTCCTCCGGCAGCACGTCGCGCAGCTCTTCCCAGGCGCGGGCGATGAAGCCCTCGAACACGCCGTCGCCCACGCTCGGGACGATCTGGTTCTCCTTGTAGACCCCGTCCCCGCGCTGGTCGGGGACCGTGGCCGCGCCGGCGGCGGCGACGTGCTCCGCCACCCCGGCCGCTGCGGCGGAGGCGTCCTCGAGCCGGTCCTCGGTGATCGCGAGGAGCATCTCGTGCTGGGCGAGCAGCGCCTCGGCCCAGTGGCCGGCGGCGACCATCCACGGCCGCGTGTCCTCGTAGAACCCGGCCGACGCCATGGACTCGAGGCTCGTGGCGAGCTCGGTGATGGCGGTCAGCCGGCCCTCGAGAGTCTTGCCCTCGGCGTCCCCGGACTCATAGGCGGCCCAGAACTCCTCGATGTCCGCGGAGAGCGCCGGCGCCGTCGGGGATCCGCTCCGGTAGGGCCAGTTCTGGTTGAGGTCGGCGAACACTCGCAGGTCCTCACGGACGGACGCGGCCGGGCCGGCGAGCTCGTCGACCGCCGCCTCCCAGGAGTCCTCGGCGTCATAGGCGGGCGGGTTCCAGCAGTAGTCGGCGTAGTTCGCGAGCGAGATCAGCGAGGCGTAGGGCTCGATCATCGGGTTCGCCGTGAATCCGGCGAGATGCTTGTGCAGGGTCGGCGCACGCCCTTCGAGCGGGTTGAGGAAGAGCCGGTCGCGTCGGCCGTCGTTGACGGGGAAGTTGTCCCAGATGTACAGGTGCTCGGTGTGGTACGACGCCACCGCCGTGACCACGGACTTCTCGGTGATCGATGGGGAGAAGACCCCTTCGCCGGTCCACTGGATGCGGATCTCCGGGTGGGCGCCCTCCCCGAAGTCCGTCTTGTACTCGCTGGACCCGGAGCCCGAGTAGTGGGTGGGGACCGTCTGCAGCGGGGCGAGGTCGTGGGCCTCGACGTAGTCCGTCTGCACGCGGTTGAGGTAGTGGACCTGCGCCTCGGCGAGGGAGCTGAACTGTGCGGCGTCCTCCTCGCCGAGCTCGGTGGGGATGTCGTCCAGTGCGATGTAGAAGCTGGTCACGCCCAGCTCCCGCAGCTGCTCGAACTTCGTGACCGTCGCCTCGAAGTCCTCGTCGCTGCCGTAGACGATGTCGTTGCCGGGGGACAGGGCGAAGGTGAAGCTCACGTGGTGCGCGTTCGCGGTCTCGACCAGCTCGGCGAGGTTCTCGAGCTCGTCACCCGCGTAGAGCTCGCGCCACTTCGAGCGCAGCAGCAGGTCGTCCTTGGGCGTGTAGATGTAGGTGTTCAGCTTGTGGTCGCCGTAGAAGGCGAAGTGGTCCAGGCGTGCCTGGTGGGACCACGGGATCCCGTAGAAGCCCTCGATCGCGCCGCGGATCTCCATGAGCGGTTCGTCGCGCACCTGCACGGCGGGGAACCGCGTGCTCCCGGCGAGCAGCTGGCGCAGGGTCTGCACGGCGTAGAACGTGCCGCGGGCGTCGTGCCCAGCGACCCCCATCACGGCGCCGTGGTCGCGGGCGGCGGCGAGCACGTACCCGTCGGCCGCGAGGTCCTCGGGACCCTCGACGCCGACGGTCTCCAGCGCGGCGGCGAGCGTCGGACTGTCCTCGGGGGTGCCCAGATGGATGCGGGTCCCGCTCGCGGGGGCCTCGCCGCCGACCTGCACCTCGGGAGTGCAGCCGACGCTCTCGAGCAGCTCGGTCAGCGCCTTCTGGGCCACGGGGTCCGTGTCCTCGCCGACGAGGACGGTCGCCGAGCGACCCAGCACCACCTCGCGAGCGGAGGCCTCGAGCCCCTGGGGCGCGGGCCGCACGGTCGGGGTGCGTCCGGAGCCTCCGCCGTCGGCGAGCGCGCCGGTCGCCGGGAGAGCCAGGGCGCCGCCGGCGGCCAGGCCGAGTCCGAGCGCCGTCCGCCGGGAGAGCGCAGCCAGCCCGCGCCGGTCGGAGCCGGGAGTGGCGTTCGAGGTCGAGGTCGAGCGTGCCGGGGTCGAGGGAGTCGCGGATGCCGAGGTAGGGGTGGATCGATTCACAATGGTCGCCTTCCGGGTCCGCGCCGAGAGGCGCGGGAGGGGGTGGGGACATGGGAGGGGGCGCATCACGCTCTGTGATGCGCCCCACAGGATCGCCTCCAACGTACCAGGACGGTCGACGTCAGACGGCCCCTTCGGCAACCTCGACCCCGTCGGCCCCCTCCGGACTCTCGGGCTGGAAGATCTCCTCGATCGGCGCCCCGAAGAGGGCGGAGATCCGGAAGGCCAGCGGGAGGGACGGGTCGTACTTGTCGTTCTCCAGAGCGATGACCGTCTGCCGGGAAACTCCGAGTGCCTTGCCGAGCTCGGCCTGCGACCAGCGCAGCTCCGTGCGACGGGCTCTGATCTCGTTGCGCATGACTGCCCCTCTCAGCGGTAGCGGACGGCGGAGACGATGGTGCCCACGATCCACGAGACCATGAGGATCGTGAAGGCGAAGATCCAGTTGACCTCCGGCAGCACCGAGAACTGCAGCACGCCGACCGCGAGGATCAGCGGCGTCGCGATGAGGAAGGCCAGCAGGATCGCCTCGGCGATCTTGCGACGTTCGAACTCATCGCCGCTGCGGTACATCTCGATGTTCGCCCAGGCGATGAAGCCGATGCCGGGAAGGATCAGGAGCACCGGGAGCCAGGCGAGGACACCGGAGGTGCTGACGACATCGGCGAGCAGGAGGCCCAGGACGTAGAGCGCGATGCCGATCACGAAGCGGACGACGAAGGCGCGGTTGGCGCGGGTGCGGGGTGTGGTGGTCATGATGACTCCTTCGAGAGATACGGGCGAGGGCCGCGGGACAGCGGCAGGTCAGAGCAGGGCGAGCGCGAGGGTGGGCAGGCCCAGGAACAGCAGGTCCAGGCCCCAGTGCGCGAGCACAAGCGGGAGGAGGCGACGGAACCAGAGCCAGAGCCCGCCCAGGATCAGCCCGGCGAAGAACGTGGTGAGGACCTTCGAGGCGACCTCCGGACCGGAGGTGAGGGCGAAGCCCACGTGCTGGAGGCCGAAGACGGCGGCGACCGCGATGAGGGCGCCGATGCGACCGATCCGCTGCTGCAGCCTGGGCTGGGCGTATCCGCGGTAGACCGCCTCCTCGGACAGCGCGATGGTCAGCGGCGCGATGAGGACGGCCACGAGACCAACCCACAGCGGCACTGCAGGCGCGGCGCCGGTCGGCACGGGCGGGGCACCGCCGTAGACGATCAGGTTCGCCGCGACGTTCGAGGCGAGGAAGCCGACGACGAGGATCAGCAGGAGCAGGGCACCCCAGGCCAGATCCAGCCAGCGCAGAGGGCGGAAGAGGTCCCACAGCCGGCGGCCCTCGGCGCGCATCGCGAGGGCCACGAGCCCGAGAGCGACGACGTCGACGACCACGACGAGCGCGTTGGCATAGACGAGGGACGTGTTCGCGGCCAGCAGGCCAATGCCGAGCAGGAGGATCAGCAGCGGGCGGGCGGCGAGGACGCCGAGGAGGCGCGGGAGCGGTGTCGTCGGGGCGACGGGATCTGCGCCGACAGTGTCATGACCAGCGGTGACGGGAGAGGCTGCGGAGTGGATGGCCGGGGTGGGTACCGATGTGCTCATACCAAGAATGTAAGGCCTCCTTGACATGCGAGTCAAGGGTCCTTGACCACAAATGTCAAAGTCGCTTGACAGTGCAGGTCAGGCGCACACCCACGGCGCGGCCGGCACTCCCGCGGCGCGGCCGCGCAGCTCAGATCCCGCGCACGTCCAGTTCGTGCTGCACCCAGGCCGGATCATCGGTGGTCAGGGAGTCGACGCCAC
Organism: Brachybacterium sp. AOP3-A1-3; assembly: GCF_052378285.1. Taxonomy (NCBI): domain Bacteria; kingdom Bacillati; phylum Actinomycetota; class Actinomycetes; order Micrococcales; family Dermabacteraceae; genus Brachybacterium; species Brachybacterium sp. AOP3-A1-3. Next base: position 178,834 of record NZ_JBQSXM010000006.1, read on the forward strand.
AGGCGAGGCCGATCGCGAGCTGCTCGGCACTGTTCACCGTCCACGGGTTCACCTGCAGGCCCGCATCCCGGGCGGCGCGTGCGGCCCGCAGCGACAGGCCGTCGATCGCGGGCCCGATCCCGGCGGCGCCGATCTCCTGCGCCGTCGCCAGCGCCTCCTCGTCGATCACGGAGACCAGATAGGACACGGCGGTGTCCGTGCTGCGTCGGATCTCGGTGAGGGCGTCGGCGTGGAACGAGATGACGGTCGACGCCGCGGCGGGCGACCCGGCCGCGAGGCCCTGCAGCTGCTCGGCCACGGCGCGGGCGGCCGCGGCGACCTTGACCTCAATGAAGATCGGCACGGTGGTCATCGCCAGCAGTTCCTCGAGGGAGGGGACCTTCTCCCCGTCCGCGAGCAGCACGGTGTCCAGCTCGGCGCGGGTGAGATCGCCGATCGCGCCGGTGCGCAGAGGGGAGTCAGGCGCGGCGGTGCGGTCGATGGTCTCGTCGTGCATGACGACGACGTGGCCGTCCGCGCTGAGGTGGACGTCGCATTCGAGCACCTGTGCGCCGTCCTCGATGCCGCGCCGGAAGGCGGCGAGGGTGTTCTCGGGGGCGTGCGCGGAGGCGCCTCGGTGGCCCACGATCGCGGGACGCTGCAGGGACGGGGCGGACTGGTCGGACATTGTTCTCCTGGACTGCTTCGGAGCCGGCCCGACGGCCGGCGCTGGTGACGGACAGCTGAACGCACCCGATCGAGCGCGAGGACTGCTGCGCGCGAGCGGGACTCCGTTCGCGCAGGAAGGATCCTTGGACCCTACCGGCGGCCCGTATCCCCGGGGCTCAGTCCCGGGAAGCGAGGTGCTGCTCGACCACACGTCGTGCGTGGGCCGGGTCGTCGGCCCCGATCTCGGGGACCCCGAGATCCACGGCGCGACGGATCTCGTCGTCCGTGCGGGCGGCCCAGGCCGACGGGATCAGGCCCACGCCACGGATCCGGTCGAAGTCGCCGTCGCGCACGTCGGACAGGCGCACGCCCAGGATCTCGGCCTTCGTCGCCATCGCGTCGTCGAGCGCCTGCTCGCTGAGAGCCCGGACCAGCAGCCCGCGGGGCACGTCCGGTGCCACCTCGAGCGCGATCCGCAGCGCCTCCGTGTGGAAGGAGATGATCCGCGCCGGGGCAGGGCCCTCCCCCGACCAGACGGAGCCGGGGAAGGTGTCCTGAAGGATCTGACCGGCCAGGGCGGCCGCCGCCGGGGCCTTGATCTCCACGAGCACGGGAAGTCGCGTGCCGTCCTCCCGCACCGCGGCGTCGAGCACCTCGATGAGGGTGGGGATGCGCTCGCCCTCCCCCACCAGGACCTCGTCGAGCTCGGCTCGGGTGAGGTCCGCGACCGTGCCGCTGCGCCGGGGCGAGTCCCCCTGGGCCGTGCGGTCGATCGTGGCGTCGTGGATGATCACGTCGCGCCGGTCACGGCTCAGGTGCACATCGCACTCGAGCTGATCGGCACCGTCTGCCGCCCCTCGGCGAAAGGCTGCCAGCGTGTTCTCCGGGGCCACAGCCGCCGCTCCGCGGTGACCGGTGATCCGGGGGACGGACGTGCGTCGGCTCATGCGGTCACCAGCTCCTCCATCAGGGTGGTCGCCCAGGCGGGGTCGTCCACGGTGATCGTGTCGCAGCCCAGCTCGAGAGCGCGGGCCAGCTCCTCCTCGGAGCGGGCGGTCCACAGGTTCAGCTCCACCCCGAGCTCGCGGGCCCGGAGCACGTCGGCCTGGCGGGCGTCGGCGATCCGCACCCCCACTTGGGCGACCCCGAGCTCCTGGGCGGTCTCGAAGAACTCCGGCGAGGTCGCCGTGGTGGTCAGCAGCAGCGGCAGCCGGGCATCGGCCTCCTTCACGGCGTGCAGTGCCTCGGCGTGGAAGGAGATCACCAGCGCCGGTGGCGTCGGCCCGTCCCAGGCCTCTCCCGGGAAGTAGGCGGTGAGGATCTCGACCACCCGTCGGGCCGCGGCGGGGGCCTTGATCTCCACCAGCACCGGCACCCGAGCACCGTCCTCCCGGACAGCGGCGTCGAGCACCTGCTCGAGGGTCGGGATGTGCTCGCCGCCGCCCACCAGCACCCGGTCCAGCTGGGCCCGGGTGAGATCGGCGACCGCCCCGGTGCGCAGGGGCGAGTCGTCCTGCGCGGTGCGGTCGATCGTGGCGTCGTGGATGATCGCGTCGGCCCCGTCGCTGCTCAGGTGCACATCGCACTCCAGCAGCTGGGCTCCCTCGGCGATGCCGCGACGGAACGAGAGCACGGTGTTCTCAGGCTCCACCGCAGCGGCTCCGCGGTGGCCCACCAGGGCGGGCAGCCGGGTGCCGGGGAGGGGCTGCCCGGCAGGGTCCGCCGGAGGGACGGACGCGGGAACAGTCGCGGGAGCGGCCGCGGGGGCGACCGCGGGGGCGACCGCGCGGGCTGCGGCGGTCATCACTTCCACCCCTGGAAGTCGACGGCCTCGTAGCCCTCGCGCTTGTCGTCGAGCGTGTCCTGCAGCTCGGCGGCGAGGGCGTCCAGGACCTTCTGGGGAGCGGCGCCGTCGCCGTAGACCTGGCCCTGCGAGGCACCGATCTCGGTGACCATGCCGGAGTCCCAGTTGGTGTAGTCCGCGGTGCGGGCGTTCTCCAGCTGGTTGAGCGCCACGAGGTAGTTCGGGTTCTCCGCGACCAGACTCTTGACCGAATCCGTCTCGGCGGCGGCCTGCACGATCGGCACATAGCCGGTGCCGATGTGCCAGGTGGCGGACTGCTCGGCGCCGGCGAGGAAGCGGAACAGCTCGGCGCAGGCGTCCTGGCGCTCCTGGGACTCGGAGCGCACGATCGAGAGGCCGGAGCCGCCGGTGGGGACCTGCTTCTTCTCGCCCTCCTTGGAGAGCATGTAGGCGACGCCCACCTCGAACTTGTCGCCCGCGGCCTCGGTCTGGCCGGTCAGCGAGGCCGTCGAGCCGCGCCAGCCGGCGGTCACGCCGGCCTGGAAATCGGTGCCGGCATCCTTGGCGAGGTAGCCGAAGCCGTCGTCGTGGATGAACTTCCGCTGCCACTCGAGCCACTCGGCCCCGGCCTCGTCGTTGATCGTGACCTCGAAGTCCTGGTTCGCATTCGCACCGCCGAAGCCCCAGATGTCGGCCTGCCCCGTCCAGGCGTCGCCGGCGAACGCCATCGCGGACAGCGGGCGGCCCTCGACCTCGATCTTCGCCAGCTCGGGGGCGAACTCCGCGAGGTCCTCCCAGGTCTCAGGGCCCTCCTCGGGGAGGCCCGCGTCGCGGTAGATGGTGCGGTTGAAGTAGAACAGCGGCGTGGAGCGGGCGAAGGGCACCACGAACGTCTGCCCTGCGGCGATCCCCTCGTTCACGTAGTTGGGGATGTAGATGTCGGTGTTCCACTCGTCGTCGAAGTAGCCGTCCATCGGGGCGAGGGCGTCGGAGGCGTGGAACTGCAGCCACTGCATCTCGGGGAAGCAGACGATGTCCGGCACCGCGCGGGCCTGCAGGGACGCCGTGAACTTCTGCGTCAGATCGGCGTAGCTGCCCACGGACTCCGCAATCGCGACGATCTCGTCCTGCGACTCGTTGAACTCGGTGAACAGCGCCGAGAGCGTCTCGTAGTTCTTGCCGGTGAAGGGGGCCCAGAACAGGATCGCGGTGCGGTCCTCGTAGCCGGCGGGCACGGTGAGGTCCGCCTGCGAGAAGCCCTCGCGGATGTTGCTCTCGGCGTTGTCGCCGCTGGCGTTCGGGGAGCCGCAGGCGGCGAGGCCGGCGGCGCCGGCACCGATTCCCAGGGCGGCGAGCAGGCTGCGACGGGACGGGGTGGCGAGGTGTCGGGACATGCAGGGGGCTCCTTGGAGAGTGGTCCGGTTCGGGGCGGATCGACGGGTGGTCATCGGGTCGAGATCAGGTGGTCGGGATCGGGCGGTCCGACGGCGGAGCGCCGTCAGCGGGACGAGAAGGGTCAGGCGGTGGAGGCCGGAGCGCGGGCCGACGAAGTGCTCGGGGCCGACCACGGCCGACGCTCACTTCAGCGCTCCTGCGGCGAGGCCGCCGATGATGCGCTTCTGGGCGAGGAAGAAGAGGATCAGCATCGGGAGGGAGACGAACACGGCGCCGGCCATGATCACGCCCCAGTTGCTGTAGCCCTCCTGGCTGCGCAGGAACAGCAGGCCGATGGGGAGCGTGCGCATATCCGCGGTGGAGGTGACGATCAGCGGCCACACGTACTCGTTCCACTTGCCCACCATCACGATCAGCGTGGCGGTGAGGATCATGGGGCTCGACAGCGGCACCACGATCAGGACCATCCGTCGCAGATGCCCGGCTCCGTCGATCTCCGCGGCCTGCAGGATGTCCTTGTCGATGGTCCGCATGAACTGGTAGAGCAGGAACATCGCGAAGGCGCTCGCGATGCCGGGCAGGATGATGCCGGCGTAGGAGTTCAGCCAGCCGAGGTTCGCCACGGTGATGTAGTTGACGATCAGCGTGACGTGGCCCGGCAGCATCATCGAGGCGATGATCAGCGCGAACGCGGCCTTCTTGAAGCGGAACTCCACGAACACGAAGGCGTAGGCGCACAGGATCGCGAGCGAGAGCTCGAGGAAGGTGCCCACCGCGGTGGTGATGATCGAGTTGAGGAAGAACCGGTCGAAGGGCGCCGAGTTCCACGCCTCGGTGAAGTTCTCCAGGGTCAGCGAGGTGGGGATCCACTGCAGCGGCCAGGAGTAGATCTGGCCGTGCGGCTTCAGCGACGAGGAGAACAGCCAGTACAGCGGGACCAGGAACATCGCGATGGTGCCGAGCACGGCGAGGATCAGCAGAATGCGGATCCACAGGGGTCGACGCGGTCCGCGCTGCCTGCCGCGGTTCGCGCGGGGGCCGCCGGCGGCATCGGTCGCACCGGACGAGCCTGCGGAGCCGGAGAGCTTCTGGTTCTCGAGGGTCAGAGCGCTCATGAGGAGTAGTTCACCTTCTTCTCGCCGACGCGGACCTGCAGGTAGGTGATGACCAGCAGGATCGCGAGCAGCACGGTGGCGGCCGCGGACGCGGAGCCGATGTCGAACTTCTGGAAGGCCTCCTCGTAGACCATCCAGCTCAGCGTGCTGGAGGAGACCCCGGGGCCGCCGCTGGTCATGATCGAGATGATGTCGAAGGCCTGGGCGGCGGAGATGATCCCCGTGATCGAGAGGAAGAACGTGATCGGGCTCAGCAGCGGCAGGGTGAGGCTGCGGAAGAGCTTCCAGCCGTGCGCGCCGTCCAGCGCCGCGGCCTCGTAGAGGTCCTTCGGGAGGTCGAGGATCGCGGTGTAGCAGATGACGGTGACGAAGCCGAGGCGCTGCCAGGTGTACGCGATGGTGATCGCCCACAGCGACCAGTCCGAGGTGGTGGTCCAGTCCGGCGAGTCGGCACCGAACAGGGAGAACACCCAGCGGGAGAGCCCGTAGTTGGGGTCGAACATGAACAGCCACAGGATGCCCACGGCCGCGCCGGGCAGCATGTGCGGCGCGAAGGCCATGGTCTGCGCGAAGCCGGTCAGCGGGACCTTGGTGGCCAGCAGGCTTCCCAGCAGCAGGCCGCCGATGATCGATCCGACCACGCTGACGCCGGTGAAGATCAGCGTGTTCATCATGACCTGGCCGAAGTCCGGATCGGTGAACAGGTCCGTGTAGTTCTCCAGGCCCACGAACTCCGGGCTCGGCGCCACGAAGTCCCACTCCATGAAGCTCAGGCCGATGTTGTAGATCGCCGGGTAGTAGGAGAAGACGATGATCGCGATCAGGTTCGGGGCGATCAGCGCACCGAACAGGAGGGCATCGCGGCGGCGCCGGCGACGGCGCTGGGGCGAGGGCGGGCGTCGCTCGAACGTCGGCCGGGCGGCGTCCGTCGGACCGGAGGGATCCGCGGGATCCGTCGGTCCGCCGTTCTGGTCGCCCCGGGATCGGGCCCGGGGGTCCGCATCGCGGTGCGGTCGGACTGCGAGTGTCATGGGAGCGTTCCCAGCTTCCTGGTCGGAGGGACGGTCCGCGGGGCGGACTGCCAAGTAGATGGCCGGGTCGAGGCCACGTCGAGGGCCGGGTCGAGGGCCGGGGGCCAGCGGGCGGATCAGGCCTGACGGGAGCGGGCCGCGGCTCTGCACGTGCAGGTCCGCTGTCGCTCCGAGGGCCGACGTCCCACACCGTAGGAAGGGCTCGACGTACCGCGCCAGCGCTCCCGGCGACCCGGTGAACCACACGTGAACGACCGTCATCACTGCAGGTCAATCAGGTAATCGCGGAGGCGGCGAGAGCGCATTGGACGCGGAGCAGGCATCCTCGGGGTGGCGGTCCATCGACTGTTCATCCGCCGCTCCGGAAGTGTTCGCCGTGGCTCCGTGCTCGCTGGTCGCGCCCGCACCGAGGCTTCACCTGGAGGTCACCTGTACGCCCTGGTGGCTGTGGAGGGCTGCGCTACCCTGCGCTGACCATGCCCCCAGGAGATGCGTCCGTGAGCCGCAGACCCACCCCTGACCTCGCACGCAACCGCAGGCAAGGCAAGGCTCTCCAAGGCTGACAGCGCACGACAAGGGGTCTATCGTCGGCTCCATGAAGATGAGCAATGACCTTGAGAAGAAGTTCCAGGACCAGATCACCCTCGAGTTCGCGGCGTCGATGACCTACCGGCAGCTCGCGATCGAGGCCGACGAGCAGGACCTCCCCGGTATCGCGACATGGCTGCGCCACCAGGCGGACGAGGAGATCGTCCACGCCAACAAGTTCATCCAGCACGTCTCGGACCGCGACAACCACTCCGCGATCAGCACCATCGAGGCTCCCGGGGTGAAGCCCGGCCTCTCGGTGCTGGAGATCTTCGAGGCCGCGCTCGCCCACGAGCAGAAGGTCTCCGAGGCGATCCGTGAGCTGTACCGCAGCGCCGACAAGGAAGGCGACTACGACTCCCGGCCCATCCTGAACTGGTTCATGGATGAGCAGATCGAGGAGGAGTCCACCGTCTCCGAGATCATTGGCCGCGTGAAGATGATCGGCGACGACGGCTCCGGCCTGCTGCGCCTCGATTCCGAGCTGGGCGCTCGCCCCACCGAGACCACCGAGGCCGACGCCGGCTGATCCCCTCGGAAGCCGCGAGCTCCTCGAGAGTTGCGAGCTCCTCGGGAGCAGGGAGCTCCTCGAGAGTTGCGAGCTCCTCGGGAGCAGGGAGCTCCTCACCTCTGCCGAACGGGCCGATCCGCAGACGACGCGGACCGGCCCGTTCGCTGTTCGCCCCCGGAGGGGACGGATCCCGCAGGTATCAATTCCCGCAGGCATCGGACCCCGCGCGTACCGAATCCCGCACGTATCGAATCCCGCAGGTATCGGGTCTCGCGCGTATCGGATCCCGTCCGTATCGGATCTCGCGCGTCGAGCCTGCACCACGTGTCGTTGAGGCTCCTCTCACCGACACACAGCGCAGGCTCGACGGTGGCCAGCGCGGTGCGGGGCCCAGCCACGGCGCGGCACGGAGCGCGGCGACGCGGGGCGAGGCGCGGCGGCGCGAGGCGGCGCGGGCCGAGGCGCGGCCGCGGAATGGGACGTCCCCCGTCGGCCCCGCGGCTCAGCTCGCGCTGAGGCGGGACTCCTCGTCGGTCCGGCGTTCGCGGCTTCGGACCAGCGGGTCGCGGCGCAGCATCATCACCAGCGAGACCGCGAGCGCGAGGATCACGAAGATGAACGGCGCCGCGGAGAGCATCACCGCCGTCTGCAGTGCCTCCAGGCCTCCCGCGTAGAGCAGCACGGCGGCGGTCGCACCGGTGAGCAGGCCCCACATGCCCATGAGCGGACGGCTGGGGTTCAGCCGGCCGTCGGAGGAGATCACGGCGAGCACATAGGTGTTCGAGTCCGCGCTGGTCACGAAGTACATGATCACCAGGACCACGGCGACCACCGAGGTGAGGCCCGTCAGCGGCAGCTCATCGAGCAGGGCGAAGAAGGCGGTGTTGACATTCTCGGTCGCGGCCTCGCCGATCCCGGTGCCGCGCTCGAGGTCCATGAACATCGCCGAGCCGCCGAACACCGTGAACCAGGCGGAGAAGATCAGGCTCGGCACACCGAGCACGACCAGCACGAACTGACGGATGGTGCGGCCGCGGGAGATGCGGGCCAGGAAGATGCCCACGAAGGCGCCCCAGGAGATCCACCACGCCATCATGAAGTAGGTCCAGGACTGCATCCATTCCACGTCGGCGCCGTCCGTGGGCAGCATCAGGCTGATCTCCACGAAACCCCCGACATAGCCGCCGAGCGAGCGGAGGAAGAGGTTGATCAGCCAGCTGGTGGGACCGGTGGCGAGGACGAACAGCAGCAGCGCTGCTGCCACCACCATCGTGGTCTGGCTCAGGTAGCGGATCCCGCGCCCGATGCCGCTCATCGCCGACGCGGTGAACAGCACGGTGACCAGCGCGATGATGAGGAGCTGCACTCCGGTCGTGGTGAGGTCGAGGCCGGTCAGGCGGCTCATGCCCTGGCTGATCTGGGCGGCTCCGAGCCCCAGCGAGGTCGTGGTGCCGAACAGGGTGGACAGGATGACCAGCACATCGATCGCCTTGCCGACCGGGCCGTCGGCGTGACGGCCGATCAGCGGGCGCAGGATCGGCGAGACCAGCCCCTTGTTCCCGAGGCGGTGGGTGGAGTAGCCGATCGCCAGGCCGAAGGTGGCGAACACGGCCCAGGCGTGCAGCCCCCAGTCCAGGAACGTGAAGCGCAGGGAATCGACCACGGCCTCCCGGCCGCCGGGCTGGGCGAGGCCATGCGGCGGGGTGACCAGGTGGGAGACCGGTTCGGCGACGCCGTAGGTGACCATTCCGATGCCCATCACGGCGCCCAGCAGCATCGCGATCCACGCGAAGGTGGGGTATTCGGGGCGGGAGTCGTCCGGGCCCAGACGGATGTCGCCGAAGCGGGTGCAGGCGAGCACGAGCAGCAGCACGATCAGGCACAGCGGGATCAGCAGCAGCGACCAGCCGCCGGTGGTGGTCACCCACTGCATCGCCACGCCCGCGGCGGCGTTCAGCTGCGCAGGCCAGAAGCCGGCGGCGACGAGGAGGGCGACGATCAGCGCCACGGCCACCCACACCACGGCGCCGCCGCTGCTGCCGGGGACATGCGGGGCGCGGGGGAAGCGATCGACGTCGCGCCGGGAGCGGCGTGGTCCGGAGGCGTCGCGCCGGGCGCGGTGAGGAGCGTCGTCGGAATCGGCAGGGTGCGGGTCGACGGGGAGGGGGTCAGCAGAGGGGTCCAGCGACATGGCGCGGTCCGTTCTGTGAGGGCGCTGCCGTGCCGGGACTGCAGGAGGGCAGAAGGGCTGGCGACGAAGAGAGAGGAGGTCTGCAACGGCCGACGAGCCGACGGGAGTGCGGCGGGGGTCCGGTTGCGAAGCGCCCTACCCTACGCGGACGACCGCCCTGCACCGGGTGCTCCCGCGGAAAGGTGGGGCACAGGTCTCGTCCGCACATCGCAGGCCGTCGCCGCGGGAACACGTGCCAAGGGTGGTGCGGGACGTGCCAGACTGCGCGGACGCGGGCGGTGAGGACGCCGCCCCGCCTCGACCCGGGAGGACGCCATGACCGCACCGCAGAACTCTCCGTACATCAGCTTCCCGAACAACGCCGCGGAGGTCCTCGCGCACTGGCACGAGCTGTTCGGCGGCTCGCTCGACGTCACCCTCTACGACGACCTCCCGGACCTCTCCGACTTCCCGTTCACACCGCCACCCGGCACGGTCGCGCACGGCACCCTCACCGGCGGGCTCCTGACCGTGGCGGGCGGGGACGGCATCGGCGAGCCGGGCCAGGAGCTGCCACCGCTCGCATCGGAGGTCTACTCCTTCCTCGTCGGCCTCGACGAGGTCGAGCAGGCGCACACGCTCATCGAAACGGTCACGGCGGCGGGGGGCCGCGTCGCGATGCCCTTCACCCTCGCCCCGTGGGGCGATCACTACGGACAAGTGGTGGACCGCTACGGCGTGATGTTCGCACTGGTCGTGGGCGGAGACGCCGAGAACGCCTGACCTGCCCGAGCCCGAGAAGGGCCGCCGACGCGACGCCTCTAGGGCCGGTTGACGCGGGCGGACCCGGCCACCGCACCGCACTCTTGTTGAAAACTGAACGACTGGATAGGGTGACCCCATGCGAGCTTTCGGATTCCTCAGTTTCGGCCACTACGGCGGCAGCCCCGCGCAGGGCGGTCTCAGCGCCCGCCAGATGCTGCACGACGCGATCGACATCTCCGTCGGCGCGGACGAGCTGGGCGTCAACGGCGCCTACTTCCGCGTCCACCACTACGCGAAGCAGGCCGCCTCGCCGATGCCGCTGCTCGCGGCGGTCGCCGCGCGCACACAGCGCATCGAAGTGGGCACCGGCGTGATCGACATGCGCTACGAGAACCCGCTCTACCTCGCCGAGGAGGCCGCCGCCCTGGACCTGATCGCCGACGGCCGCGTGGCGCTCGGCATCTCCCGCGGGGCCCCCGAAGCGGCGGACCGCGGCTGGGAGCCCTTCGGCTACACCGGCTCCACGGACCCGCGCGGGGCGGACATCGCCCAGTCGAAGTTCGAGGCGTTCCTGCAGGCCATCCAGGGGCAGCCGATGGCCCGAGCAGCTGCGCAGCCCTACATGTCCGACGCCGCACCCCACGCCCCGCTGCGCATCGAGCCGCAGTCCCCGGACCTCTTCCAGCACATCTGGTGGGGCGCCGGGTCCCGCGGAACCGCCGAGCGCACCGGCGCCCAGGGGCTGAACCTCATGAGCTCGACGCTGCTCACCGAAGCCACCGGCGCCTCGTTCGGTGATCTCCAGGCCGAGCAGATCGACGTCTTCCGCGAGGCGTTCCGCGAGGCCGGGCACGAGCACACGCCGCGCGTCTCCGTCTCCCGCAGCGTCTTCCCGATCGTCACCGAGCAGGATCGCCGGATGTTCGGCATGCGGCCGGGCGAGGACTCGGACCAGATCGGCATCATCGACAACACCCGCTCGACGTTCGGCCGGTCCTACACGGGCGAGCCGGATCAGCTCATCGAGCAGCTGAAGGCCGACGCCGCGGTGCAGTCCGCCGACACCCTCATGCTCACCATCCCCTCGCAGGCCGGCGTCGAGCTGAACCTGCACATCCTGGAGTCCTTCGCCGAGCACGTCGCGCCGGCGCTCGGGTGGAAGCCCAACACGGAGGGGCCGGTGCAGGGAGACCCGATCAACTGACCAGCACGTAGCCTCGGGGGATGCTCCGCATCGCGACCGCCAACATCAACGGGATCCGTGCCACGCATCGTCGAGGGTTCGGCGACTGGCTGACCGAGCGGGGCTGCGACGTCGTCGCGCTCCAGGAGGTGCGGGCGCAGGCGGACAAGATCCCCGACGGTGCCTTCGGCGACTTCCATGTCGCCCTCGACACGGGCACGTTGCCCGGCCGCAACGGCGTCGCGGTGCTGACCCGTCGGCCGCCGGCGGCGGTGCGGACCTGGAGCGGGTCCGCGCTGGTGGGTGGCCCGGCGGAGGCTGCGGGATCGCTGCCTGCTCTGGAGCCCGTCGCCTCCCCCGACCATGTCCCGCTCTCCCGCGGGCTCGGCCGCTTCGCCACCCACGGCCGCTATCTCGAGGTCGACCTGACGGACGCCCCGGTCACGATCGCCTGCCTCTACCTGCCCAAGGGCGGCCTCCCCGCCGAGCTGCAGCGCCCCGAGCGGATGCGCGAGGCGCCCGACGGCGGGGCACGCTATGCCCGGAAGATGGGTTTCATGGCCGCATTCTCGCGGTATCTGACCAGCACCCGACGGGCGGCCGCCGCCGCGGGTCGAGAGTTCCTCCTCCTGGGCGACCTCAACATCGCGCACACCCGGCAGGATCTCGCCGCGTGGCGACGGAATCCGCAGAACGACGGGTTCCTCCCCGAGGAGCGGGAGTGGTTCGGCCAGCAGCTCTCCCCGCGCACGCTCGTCGACGTGGTGCGGAGCCTGCATCCGGGCGAGGACGGCCCGTACTCGTGGTGGTCGTGGCTGGGGCAGTCGTTCGCGAAGGATGCGGGGTGGCGTCTGGACTACCACCTGGCCACGCCGCGCCTGGCCCGCAGCGCCGTCCGCGCCGAGGTCGACCGCGAGTTCCGCGGCGTGCGACTCTCGGATCACTCCCCGGTGATCGTCGACTACGACTGGAGCTGACCGGTCTCCGCCTCTACAGCCAGCCGTTCTCCTCGGCGATGCGGGCGGCGTCGGCCCGGTTGCGGCCCCCTGTCTTCCCGATCGCGCTGGAGAGGTGATTGCGCACGGTCCCCTCGGACAGGTGCAGCATGCGGGCGAGGTCGGCGACCGAGCCACCGGTGCGCGCGGCCTGCAGCAGGTCGGTCTCGCGCTCGGTGAGCGGCGAATCGCCCTGGGTCAGGGATTCCGCGGCGAGCGCCGGGTCCACGACCCGCAGCCCCTGGGCGACGCGGCGCACGGCGTCGGCCAGCTGCGCCGACGGGGTGTCCTTCACGACGAAGCCGCTCGCCCCGGCCTGGAGCGCCCGTTTGAGGTAGCCGGGCCGGCCGAAGGTCGTCACGATCAGCACCCGGCAGCCGACCCCGGCCTCGCGCAGCTGCGCGGCGGCGGAGATCCCGTCGAGCCCGGGCATCTCGATGTCGAGCAGGGCGACGTCCGGATGGGTCTCGCGCACCGCGTCGAGCACCTCGTCGCCGCGTCCCACCTGGGCGACCACCTCGATATCGGGTTCCAGGCCGAGCAGCGCGGCGAGCGCGCCGCGCACCAGGCCCTGGTCGTCGGCGATGAGCAGTCGGATGGTCATGGTCGTCCTTCCTCGCCGCTCACAGCAGAGTCACCGTGAGGCGGAATCCGCCCAGGTCGCTGCGCCCGACGGACAGGCCCCCGCCGGCGGATCCGACGCGCTCGCGCAGCCCGGTCAGCCCGGTCGAGGAGCCTGTCGACGCAGCCCCCGTCGGCCCCACGCCGTCGTCGGCGATCTCGATCCGGTCGGCGTCCAGCCGCACCCGGCAGACGCACGCCCCGGCATGCCGGATCACATTGGTGACCCCCTCGCGCAGCACCCAGCCGGCCAGTTCGCGCTGGTCCGCAGGGACGGCATCCCCGGTCGAGGGGAGATCCGCCCGGACGTCCGCGGCGTCGAGGGCGCTGCGGGCGGCGGCGAGCTCCCCGCTGATGCTCATCCGTCGGGCCCCGGCGACCGTGGCGCGCACATCGGCGAGGGCGCCGCGGGTGAGCTCCTGGATCTCGCCCAGCTCGGCCTTCGCCCGTTCGGGGTCGAGGTCCACGAGGCGGCCGGCGAGATCGGCCTTGACGGTCACGACGGTCAGGGAGTGGCCGAGGATGTCGTGGAGGTCGCGGGACATGCGGCTGCGCTCACGGTCCGCGGCGAGCTGCTCGACCTCGCGCTGGGTGGCGCGCAGCTCGCGCATCGTGTCCCGGACCTTGCCGAACGCCGCCATCATCATCGAGATCGAGACGATGATCGCGGCCATCTGCAGAGCGTCGTCGCCCCATCCGGAGGCGGAGCCCTCGACGAGATAGGCGACCGCTCCGAGGGCCATCACCAGCGGCCAGGTGTACCGCCACTTCAGGGCCGCCATTCCCACGCTCACCCCGACGTAGGTCCACAAGGAGGGCACCGACGCCCCGAACCAGGGCAGCAGGCACAGCGACAGGAGCAGCAGGAGGGCGGGGAACACGAGTCTCCGCGCGGGGGGCATCCTCTGCTGAAGGGGGTTGCTGATCAGGAACACCAGCGCGAAGAGGATCAGCAGGGCGAAGCCGAGACCCGCGGGCAGGGTGGTGGCGGCAGAGTCGACGACCAGCGCGAGCGGACTGAGCAGCCAGATCAGCGCGATCCCTGCTCCGAGGTACCAGCCGGCCGCCCGGCCGGAGCGCAGCGGGTCGAGCAGGCGGCCGAGCCGCCCGGCGGGGGCAGTGGGATCGGCCGGTCGAGGAGCGGCCGAAGCTCCGGCGGCGGCAGGTTCGTCCGGGTCCGGGCCGACGGCGGCCAGGTCCTTCGACGGCGACGTGCTCATCGGCTCTCCTCGCGCCCCGGTCGCGGGCTCTGGTGAGCCCGCGACCGACATTCTGCTCCTCCGGCGCCGTTCCCGCGCGGCCCGCTCACCCGCGCTTCGTGTCGCGTCGGAAGGCGAGCACGGTGCCGGCGAGCAGGATCGCGAGCCACACCAGGGCGTTCACGAGTGCCCACGGCTCGAAGGCGCTGCCGGTCAGCGGGGAGCGGGCGAGCTCGCCGATGCCGTAGACCGGGGTCAGCTTGGCGATGGCCTGCAGGACGTCGGGCATGGAGGTCACCGGGTAGAACAGTCCGCCCAGGAAGGACAGCAGCACGGTCGCGAGGCTCGTGATCTGGGCGGAGTTCTCCCCGGGCGTCAGATAGCCGACCATCAGGCCGAGGGTGGTGAACACGGCGCCGGCGAGCAGCCAGCCGGAAAGTCCCGTCACGATCCACTGGAACGCGCTGAGGTCGATCCCGCTGACGGCTCCTGCGATATAGGTGCTGACCACGGCGAACAGTCCCAGCAGCATTCCGGCGATCATCTTGATGACGATGTTGACCAGCGGGTTCAGCGGGGTGAGCAGCAGCTGCCGGCTCCATCCCTGGGCACGTTCGATGCCGACGGAGGCGCCGGTCTGGACGGACGACATCATGACCCCGTACATCGCCATCGACACCATGATGTACGCGGCGACGGAGGGTCCGCCCGCGGCGAGCGGAGTGTCGGTCAGGGCCTCCTCGCGCAGCGGGAGGCCGATGATGCAGAACATGACCACGGGGAACGCGATCGTGAAGATCAGGGTGCGGCGGTTGCGGAGCTTCCGTTTCAGTTCGATGCCGAGGTAGGTGAGGGTGAATCCGCCCAGCGGCGGGGCGCGCCGGTCCAGGCGCACACGATCGAGGGCGGGGGTCGCGGTGGTCATGAGCGGGCTCCTTCGAGAGCGGCGGCGGGCTGGGCAGCACGCCTGTCGGTGGGCTGGTCGTCTGCGGGCTGGTCGGCGGTGAGGGCGAGGAAGACGCGCTCGAGGTTCTGCGCCGTGATCTCCAGATCGCGGGCATCGGTGGTGGTCAGCAGGTGGCGGGCCACGGCGTCGGAGTCCTTCGTGCGCACTGCGATGCGGTCACCGCCGAGCTCGACGTCCTCCACGCCCGGGAGGGCGGCGAGGGCGACGGGGTCCGCGCCGGGGAGGGTCGCGTGGACCACCCGGCCCGACGCCAGGTTCTTGATCTCGCTCGCGGTGCCGTCGGCGACGATGCGTCCGCGGGCCATGAGCACGATGCGATCGGCGTACTCGTCGGCCTCATCGAGGTAGTGGGTCGCGAACAGGACGGTGCGGCCGCGGTCGGCGTCGGCGCGGATCGCGCTCCAGAAGGCCCGACGGCCCTCGACGTCCATGCCCGTGGTCGGCTCGTCGAGGATGAGCAGGCCGGGGTCCGAGAGCAGGGCCATCGCGAAGCGGAGCCGCTGCTGCTGGCCTCCCGAGCACAGCCCCACCCGGCGCTCGGCGATCTCCGTGATCCCGGCTCGCTCGAGCACCTCGGCGACCGGGCGGGCCTCGGCGAACACGCTCGCGGTCAGCCGCAGGGTCGCGCGCACCGTGAGGTCCTTGAGCAGACCACCCGTCTGCAGCACCGCGGAGACGAGGCCGTGGGCGATGGCGCCGCGCGGGGTGTCCCCGAAGACGCTAACGTGCCCGGAGTCCGGCTTCCCCAGTCCGAGCACCATGTCGATCGTGGTGGTCTTGCCGGCGCCGTTCGGGCCCAGGAAGGCGACGATCTCGCCGGGTGCGACCTGCAGCGACACCCCGTCGACGGCCCGCACCGCGCCGAAGCTGCGCGTGATGTCGCGGGCGTCGATGGCAAGCGGTGTGCCTGGAGCACCGCCGCGGGCCGGAGCAGGGAGAACGCGGTTCGCGGCGTCCGGGGCCGTGGGGGTGGTGGAGGCAGTTGGCGTGGCGGCGGGTGTCGGACCGCCCGGGGTGGAGCGCTCGGATCGGGCCGGGCCGGGGATCTGCGATGTCGTGGTCATGGGACAACCCTCCGGCCGCCGCGACGACGCGCCCTCACACGGCCGTCACCCGCCCCGGATGACATCCGTCATGGGCTGCCCTGGCCTGCAGCCCCCGGACCCGCGCCCTCGCCGCCTCGCAGACAAGCGGACGGGCAGACGGGCAGACGGGCAGACGGGCAGACGGGCAGACAGGCAGACCATGGCGCGTTCGTGAACGGCCGCGGCTGCGGCGATGGCCAGTCGATGACGATCATGTCGGCTCCGCCCAGAACCGTCTGTCCGGGGCATCGGAGGTGGTCAGGATGAGATTCCCGTGCCATTCCAGAACAGGAACCCCGTGAGCGATCTCTCCGGCGGCCTCCTCGGCCAGGAGCCCCAGCAGCCCACCCGATTCATCGCGCCGGACCGTCGGGCGAACCTCGCCCGGCAGCGTCGGATGAGCCGCCGGATCTTCACCGGCGCCTCCCTGACCACGCTCGCCACGGCCGGGATGCTCGGCATGCAGCCGGCCAGCGCCGAGGGGACCTGGCGCGAGAAGGATCCGTTCACGCTGGGCATCGCCTCCGGGGACCCCACCAGCAGCTCGGTGGTGCTGTGGACGCGGCTCGCCGTGGACCCGCACGTGCTCGACGGCCGCGGCGGCATGCCGAGCCTCCCGATCGACGTGCGTTGGGAGCTCGCGAGCGACGAGCGCTTCCGGTCGATCGTGCGCCGCGGCACCGAGACCGCCCGTCCCGAGGAGGCGCACAGCCTCCACGTGGAGCTCGAGGACCTCCCCGCCGATTCCGAGTTCTTCTACCGGTTCCGCACCGGGCGCCACGTCTCCCCCGTGGGCCGCACGCTGACCACCCCGGCCAGCGGCAGCACCCGGAACCTGCGGATGGTGCACCTGTCCTGCTCCCACTGGGAGGGCGGCTGGTTCACCGCGTACCGGCGCGCCGCCGAGGATCGCCCTGACCTGGTGTTCGGGCTCGGCGACTACATCTACGAGGGCGGGCCCGGCACCGGGAAGATCCGTACGCACCCGAACAAGCTGTGCACCACGCTCGAGGACTACCGGCTTCGGTACGCGACCTACAAGACGGACCCCGACCTGCAGCTGCTGCACGCCACTGCGCCGTGGATCGTCACCTGGGACGACCATGAGATCCAGGACAACTGGGCCGGTGAGTACCCCAAGGACGGCGTGCCCACCGACGCGTGGGTGGCCCGCAAGATCGCCGCCGAGCAGGCCTACTACGAGAACATGCCGCTGCGACGCTCGAGCGCCCCGACGGGCTCGTCGATCCAGCTGTTCCGTCGGCTGAGCTGGGGCGATCTGGCCACCTTCCATGTGCTCGACACCCGGCAGTACCGAGACCTGCAGGCCTGCCACGACGGCGGGAAGACCTGGTGGTTCACCGACTGCGAGGAGCAGGCCGATCCCTCCCGCACGATGCTCGGCGACACCCAGGAGCAGTGGCTGCTGGACGGCATGACGGACTCGAGCGCGACCTGGCAGCTGCTCGCCCAGTCCGTCTTCTTCGCCAAGCGCGACAACGCCGCCGGGCCCACCACCACGGTCTCCTCGGACGGCTGGGACGGCTACCGGCCCAGCCGCAACACCCTCGTGGACGCGTTCTCCGAGCGTGGCGTCGCCAATCCCGTGGTGCTCACCGGGGATGTGCACGTCCACTTCGCCAACGAGCTGAAGGCCGACTTCCAGGATCCCGATTCCGCGACCGTGGGCGTGGAGCTCGTGTCCACGTCGATCACCTCGGGTGGCGACGGCAGCGACGTCGTGAACGGCGAGGAGGTCGTCCTCGCCGAGAACCCGCACATCAAGTACATCCGCGGGCACCGTGGCTACGTGCTCTCGGAGTACTCGACCGACGAGCTCCGCGTGGACTTCAAGACGATCCCCGCAGTCACCCGACCGGACGCGGAGGTGAGCATCGACCGCACCTACGTGGTGCCCGCCGGGGAGCCCGCCCTTCACGAGGCGTGACCCTCTCGGGACGCCCCTGACCTGCACGGCCGACGGGGCCGGGTCCGGCAGCCGACGGGGCTGGGTCCCGCAGCCGACGGGCGCGCGGGCCCGTCGGCCAGCGCGGGCCGATCGCCGTCGGCCCGGCGCGGGCCGGTCGCCGTCGGACCTGCGGGGATCACAGCGCGAGGCCTGTGCCGGCACCGGTTCCTCCCGTAAGGTGGGGAGTTGCGAGCGCCGGTCGGAGCACTCGCCCCGCACCGTCCACGGAGGATCGCGATGCCCTCGCCGCAGCTCGCCGCCGCACCGGCCGCGCCCGCTGCACCCCTCCCGGCCGCTCCCGCCTCCTCGGCCACCGGCACCGAGGCTTCCCGGCGTCTGCTGCAGCCCGAGCCCGACTCGCGCCCGATGACGCTCTGGGGGTCCTCCTCGATGAGCTCCGAGGGCGGCGCCGAGGCGACCCCGCTGCCCGTGCGGATCCACGAGCACCTGGCCCTCTCGGCTTCCCCCACCCCGGTGCGGGCGTTCGGCGTCGGCGCCACCCGTTCCGCCCACACCCTGCTGCTGCGCGGGCTGGACACCCCGCGGCTGAACGCCGTCGGCGACTCGGAGGCGGACTCGACGTCCGCTCCTGCCCGGCTCGAGGTCACGCTGGATTCCGGCCTCGCGCCGAGCGGTCCGATCCAGGTCCCCGGCACGGTCGGCGGGCTCGCGGGGACGCTCGACGGCAGCAGCGGGACCTGGTATTTCACGCCCGACGATCCGGTCGGGATCGGGGCAGACGACCTCTCCACGGCGGTGTCGGGCGGCGTCTTCACGTCGTCCCTCGCCGAGGTCGGGGCCTCGGCGCGTCAGGTGCTCTGGATGGGCAAGAACAACATCCTCGACACCTCCGGGGTGCTGCGGGACGTGCAGCGCATGTGGGATGCGGCAGAGACTCCGGAGGCGGACTCGCTGGTCCTCGGCCACTGGTGCACCGAGCACGACCCGCACGGCTCCGCGACCGGGGACGCGGTCGCCGCCGTCAACGCGGAGCAGGCCCGCCGGTACGGCGACCATTTCCTGGACCTCCAGCAGCTGCTCACCAGCGAGGAGGGCCTGCACTGCTCCCCGCTCGCGCCGCTGCAGCTGCTCGCGCAGGGCGCAACGCAGGATGCTCTGGATCGCGGCGTGGTGCCGCCGCTGCTCATCGCCCCGGACGGCATCCACCTCAACGGCTGGGGCAACCTCGCCGTGAGCTGGGCGATCGTGCGCCGGATGAGGGAGCTGCAGTGGCTGTGAGACGACCAGCCCCGCCCCGGCTGCGGGTGGGCCGGCCGGGTGCCCCCGCCGTCGGGCGGACGACCGGACCGACGACCGGACGGACGACCGGGCGGCCGGTCATGCCCGCTGCCGCCCCTCCGACCGTCCCGGCCGACTCTGCCGGATCGCCGGTCCCGCCCGTCGCTGCCCGGCGCCGACCCGGGCGTCGTTCCCTCCTGCTCGCCGGGGCGGCTGCGGCCGCGGTGACCGGCGCGGTCGGCGCGGGGGCCCTGCTCACCCGGTCCGGTGCGCCCGCTCCGCTCGCCGCGGCACAGGGCGGCGCCGCCTCCGCCCTCAGCCCGTTCTCCGACGTCGAGGACGGCGCGGAGGGTGTCGACGCCATGGTCTGGGCCGACGAGAACGGCGTGCAGCCGGCGCTGGACGGGAACTCCTACTCCCCCGGTGCCGCCGTCATGCGCGGCGACCTGGCCCTCGCCCTGCACCGCTTCGCCGGGTCCCCGGCCGTGCCCCTCGACGGCACGCCCGCGCTGATCGTCGACCTCGGCGAGGATCCCGATCGCGCGGCCGCCCTGCTGTGGCTGCACGGCCGCGGCGCCCTGTGGGGCGACGCCTCCCTGAAGGTGCATCCGGAGGATCCCGCCACCCAGGACTGCACAGCCAGGCTGCTCACCGCCCTGCTGCGCCCGGCACTGGCCGGGATCGGCGCCTCATGGGATCCGACGAACGATGCATCGCCAGCCGGAGACTCCTCGTCGGCCCTCGCCGACGCCTCCTGGCTCGAGGCGGCCGGCATGCTCGCGGGCACCCTCACCGCCTCCGACTGGTCCGGCACGGAGGGCGTCACCCGCGGCGAGCTCGCGGTGACGCTGCACCGCGCGGACTCCGTGATCGCCTCCGCCCTCGCCTGACGGCGCCTCCCGCTGATCTCCTGTCCGCTCCGGGCAGATATCCCCTCGACGTGGCGCCGCTCACCCCTAGAGTTGGAACATGCCTTCGACTCCCGCTCATGCCGCCTACCTCCGCCACCCCGACGTCCGTGGCGATCTCGTCGCCTTCACCGCCGCGAACGACGTGTGGCTGGCCCCGCTCTCCGGTGGCCGGGCCTGGCGCCTGACCGACGAGGGCGCCCCGGTCGCCTTCCCCCGCTTCTCGCCCGACGGCACGCACGTCGCCTACACCTCCCGCACCACCGGCGGCCCCGAGGTGTGGGTGATCGCGACCGAGGGCGACACCGCGCCGCGCCGGCTGACCGCCTGGGGCAAGCCGTCCACGAAGGTCGTCGGCTGGTTGCCGGATGGCCGCATCGTCGCCACCACCAGCTACAACGCCCCGATCGCCCGCGATGCGCAGCTGTGGGCGATCGACCTGGACGGGAATGCCGAGGTGCTGCCCCTGGGCCGCTCCGGCGAGGTCGCGATCCACCCGTCGGGCACCACCGTGGTCGCCACCCCGTGGCGCCGCGACCAGGCCAGCTGGAAGCACTACCAGGGCGGCACCGCCGTGAAGCTCTGGGTCTCCCGCGAGGACGTCGCCCTCGATGCCCCGGTCGCCGCGCACGCCGCCCGCTCCTGGGAGCCGCTGCTCGAGGACATCCTCGCCTCGACGCTGTGCATCTCCTGGTACGGAGATCGCCTGATCTTCGCCTCGGACACCCCCGGCCCCGGCGCGGCCCGCACCGACCGCGCGAGCGCGAACCTGTGGTCCGTCGCGGCCGACGGCACCGACCTGCAGGTCCACACCTCGCTGACCTCCGAGGAGGGCTACCTGCGCGAGCCCTCGACCGACGGCACCACCATCGTGTTCACCTCCCGCGGTCGCCTGTTCGCCCTGGACTCCCTGGACGCACAGCCGCGCGAGGTCGAGATCCTGGCCTCCGGCGTCGGTGCGGCGCGCCTGCCCCGCCCGGCCCCCGCCAGCTCGAACCTGCTGGCCATGCGGCCGGTGCACGACGCCCGCTCGAGCGTCGTCGAGTGGCGCGGCGGCGCCCACGCCCTCACCCACCGCGGCGGTCCGGCCCGGCTGCTGGCCGGCACCTGCGGGCTCCGCCTGCGAGAGGTGCGGCCGCTGGGCCGGTCCCCCTATGCCCTGCTGGTGACCGATGCCGAGGCGCTCGCGGACCGGGAGCACGGCGGCGTCGGCTCCGACGTGCTCGCGCTCGCGCGGCTCGACGGCGGCGGCGAGGAGATCCGCTTCGACCTCGGGGACGTGGGCCGGATCCTGCACGCGATCCCCTCCCCCGACGGCTCCAAGATCGCGATCTCCACCCACGACAACGTGGTGCGCCTGGTGACTCTGCGCGGCCTGACCGATCCGGCGCGCACCTCGCACTCCGCGAAGGCCGTCCCCGGTGGCGGAACCAGTGCCGGAACCGACTCCGGGACCGAGGTCCTGGAACCCCCGCGGCTGGACCAGGTGCGCGAGGTGGGCCGCTCCAACGGCGGCGAGGTGCAGGACCTGGCCTGGTCGCCGGACGGCCGCTGGCTGGTGTGGAGCGAGCCGAACTCGTGGATGCTCAGCCGCCTGCTGATCTCCGACACCGAGGACGCCGAGCCGATGGGGCGGGCCCTCACCTCGGGCAAGTACCAGGACGCCGCCCCGGCCTTCAGCGCGGACGGCAAGCACCTGGCGCTGCTCTCGCTGCGCACCTTCGAGACCGTGTACGACGACATGGTCTTCGACCTCGGGTTCGTCAACGCCGAGCGTCCCTTCCTCATCCCGCTCGAGCGCTCCACCCCGGATCCGTTCGGTCCGCACCCGGACGGCTGGAGCAGCAGCGCCGCGGAGCCTGCGACGAAGGACCCGGCAGGGCACGGCGCCCTGGCCGAGGGCGCCGGCGGGCCCGGCACGGCCGCCCACGGGAACGACGCGCAGGGGCCCGGCGCACAGGGACCCGGCACCACGCGCGCCGGCGGCGCCCTGGCCGCCGCCCCGTCGGCCCACCCGGCGAGCGCGACCAGCCCCTCGGGCACCGACGAGGCGACCGCGCCGCCCGCCACCCGCGTCGACATGGACGCGGTGGAGGCACGGATGGTGCCCTTCCCGGTGGTCTCGGGCTCGTACTCGCACCTCACCGCGGTCAGCGGCGGCTTCGTGTGGCTGCGCCATCCCCAGCAGGGGGTTCTCGGCACCACCCGCGCCGGCGTCGAGGGCGAGGCCCCCGGACCCACCCTCGAGCACTGGAGCCTCGCGGACCGCAAGCTCACCGTGCTCGCCGAGGGCGTCACCGACCTCGAGGCCTCCGGCGACGGGGAGACCCTGGTCCTCAAGCAGGGCGAGAGCTGGGTGCAGGTCCCGTCGACCCGAAAGGTCGAGGACGAGGACCCGGCGCGCGTGGTGATCGACACCGGGCGGCTGCGCCTGTTCGTCGACCCTGTCGAGGAGCGCCGCGGGATGCTCTGGGACAACTACCGGATCATGGCGCAGCAGTACTGGCGCGCCGACATGGACGGCATGGACTGGCACGCGATGACCTCCTGGTACGACCCGGTCATCGAGCGTGTGGTCACCGACGACGACTTCCAGGACATGATGTGGGAGGTCCAGGGCGAGCTCGGCACCTCGCACGCCTATGTGCAGGGCACCCCGTACCAGGCGGACCCGCCGATGCTGCCCGCCTACCTCGGGGCGGACATCGAGCACCGCGACGGGCGCTGGGTGATCACCCGGATCCTGCCCGGTGACTCCTCCGATCCCGACGCCCGCTCCCCGCTGCTCGCCCCCGGTGTGGCCGCAGAGGTGGGCGACGCGATCGTGCGCGTGGACGGCCGGCCGATGGGCGAGGCCGGGACCGGCGTGCAGGGCCAGCTGGTCGGCTCGGCGAACACCCCCACCGAGCTCGTGCTCGAACGCGACGGCGTGGAGCGCCGGGTCGCCGTGACCCCGCTGCCCGACGATTCCGCGCTGCGCTACCAGGCGTGGGTCGCCTCGCGCCGCGCCCTGGTCGAGGAGCTCTCGGGCGGTCGCCTCGGCTACCTGCACATCCCGGACATGGTCTCCTCCGGCTGGGCGCAGATGCACCGTGACCTGCGCGAGGCCACCACCAAGGAGGGCCTCGTGGTGGACGTGCGCTACAACAGCGGCGGCCACACCTCGCAGCTGGTCACCGACCGGCTCGCCCGGCGAGTGCTCTCCTGGGACTACCCGCGCCATGAGACGCCCGGCACCTACCCGCAGTTCGCCCCGCGCGGCGCGGTGGTGCTGGTGACCAACCAGGAGGCCGGCTCGGACGGCGACATCGTGGGCGCCGTCTCCAAGGCGATGAAGATCGGGCCCGTGATCGGCACCCGCACCTGGGGAGGCGTGATCGGCATCGACGGCCGCTACGACCTCGTCGACGGCACGGGCGTCACCCAGCCGAAGTACGCCAGCTGGTTCGAGGGCGTGGACTGGGAGATCGAGAACTACGGCGTGGACCCCGACATCGAGGTGCCGCTGCCGCCGAACGCCTGGGTGGGCGGCCAGGACCCGCAGCTCGAGCGCGGGATCACCGAGGCCCTCGACCTGCTCGCGCAGAACCCGGCCTCGACCGCGCCCCCGCTGCCCGCGCCGCGCTTCGGGCGCCCGAAGGGCTGACGGGCTGGTCTGTCCCGCGGGTCTGATCTGCGGGTCTGATCTGCGGGTCTGATCTGCGGGTCTGATCCGATCACACCGGTGCCGGCCACCCGTGCGGAATCCTCCGTGCGGGTGGCCGACCGTCTGCGCAGGGCGAGCAGTCCGTGTGAAGCCGACCGCCCGCGCGAGACGAGCAGCCAGTTCGAGGCCGGCGTCTGCGCGACGTCGGCGGCTCCTGGCTGCGTCGCTCAGCCGCGGTCGGCCGAGGGGAGGTGCTCGGCGATCGCGGAGAGGTCGTCGACCAGGCGATCGGCGTCCCTGCCGGCGATCGCGTCGATCATCTGCGCCTCGATCCGGCGCACCGAGCCGTCGGCCTCGGCGAGCAGCGCGCGACCCGGCGCGGTGAGCTCCGCGGGGCGGCGCCGGCCGGTCGGGGCGACGTCCTCGCGCGCCACGAGGCCCCGCTCCTGCAGCGACTTCACCACGGAGTTCATCGACTGCGCGGTGACGAAGACGCCCCGGGCGAGCTCGGCATTGGTGAGCGGTCCCGAGGCCAGGAGCTCGAGGCACGCGTACTGCGGGACGGTGAGCCCGAGCGGCCGCAGCGCCCCGTCCATGCGGGAGCGCAGAGCGGACTGCGCCTGCTTGAGCACGTAACCGAGACGTCGCGCGAGATCGGGGCCGCCGGCGTCATCGGCTCCCTCGGCGTCGCGGACGAGGTCGGCTCGGGTCGGGTTGGGAGTCTGCATATCAACATCTTGACATACCCCGTCGGGCGGCGTTCGATATAAGGGTCCTGACATTCAGGAGTTCCGATCCCAGGAGGACCCATGACCACCACCGGACCCGACTTCCTCGCCCTCCAGGTCCGCGACCTCGAGGCCGCGGCCCAGTTCTTCGAACGGCACCTGGGGATGACGCGCGCACCGGCAGGCCCTCCCGGGGCGATCGTGTTCGAGACCGACCCGATCCCGTTCGCCGTGCGCGAGCCCCTACCCGGGGTCGACCTCGACGCCGCCTCCCCGCGCCCGGGTGTCGGGGTGGCGATGTGGTTCGGCGTCGACGATGCGGAGGCCCTGCACGACCGGCTCCTCGCAGCCGACGTCCAGATCCTCGGCCCCCCGAGCGACTCCCCGTTCGGACGGACGATCACCTTCGTGGGCCCCGAGGGCTATGTGCTCACCGCCCACACCGCCGCACGCTGATCGGCCCGATAGCCACTGCTCAGCGCAGGGCATGGGCGGCGATCTCGGGGTACCGGACTGCGAGGTCCTGGCGCTGCACCGGCCCGTCGACCCACCCGATCCGGGCATCGCGCGCGGCGGAGCGCGCGACGGGGTGGGTGCCGTCGGGCTGGAGGTCACGGGCGATGATCTCGTTGCCCAGGGCGATGCGCTCGAGCGGTGTCAGCGGGGCGTCGACCGGCGAGCGGGGGCCGACGATCCGGGCGGCGAGCAGGCGCGTGAGCGCTCCGAGGGCAACGGTGACGACGGCGATGAGGAGGATGAGGGCGAGGCCGATCAGTGCGGAGAGCATGCTTCGATCCTGTGCCCACCCTCCCGTAAGCACAAGCGATGATTCGCTCTGCACTGTTCAGCCCAACTGAACGGATGTAGGCTCGCGGCATGCTCGATCCCGTGAAGCTCCGCGTGCTGCGCTCCGTCGTCGAGACGGGCAGCATCCGTGCCAGCGCCGAGGCGCTCGGCTACACCCCGTCGGCCGTCAGCCAGCACCTCACGAGCCTGCGCCGGGAGACCGGCATCGAGCTCGTCGAGCGCTCCGGCCGAGGCATCGTCGTCACCGCCCACGCCCGGATCCTCGCCGCGGAGGCCGGGGCGGCGCTGGATGCACTCGTGGCCCTGGAGCGCACCGTGAAGGATCTGCGCTCCGGCCGCACCGGCACCCTCCGCCTGGGCTACGCGACCTCGATCGCGGCGACCTGGATCCCCGAGCTCGCTCGGGACGTGCGCCGCGCCTACCCGGACCTGGGGCTCGAGCTCGCCCTGCGGGACTGCAGCTGCGAGGACCTCGCCGAAGCCGGCATGGACATCGTCGTCGGCGAGGGCACGGGCCCCGTCGAATCCGTCGACTGGGAGATCCACGAGATCCTCGAGGAGGGGTACGTCGCGCTCGTGAGCGTGGACCACCCGCTCGCGACGCGGCCGACGGTGCAGCTCAAGGACCTCGCCGAGGAGTCCTGGGTGACCGACGATCCGCTCGAATCGTTCTGGTTCGACCGCATAGGCGCCGCCTGCCGAGCCGCCGGGTTCTCCCCGTGCGTCGACGTGAACCCCAACGACTTCCCCACGGTGCTCGGCTTCGTCGCCACCGGCGACCACGTGAGCGTGCAGCCCTCGGTCATCGCCCAGAACCTGCGCCCCGACATCGTGGCGATCCCGCTGTCACCACCGGCACCACGGCGTCGGCTGAGAGTGCAGGTGCGGCGCACCGTCGCCCGGAACCCGGCCGCGCAGTACATCGTCCAGCGCATCCACGCCGTCGCCGCCAAGCGCGCCGCCGAGATCCCGGGCGTCACGCATCTCGTCGAGAGGGCCGCCTGACCCCGGGGCCCTGCCCGGATCTGTGCCTGTCAGCTGACCGGGTGGACAATGGCAGGACGTCATCGCCCGCATCGCCGCAGCTGCCGTGATGCCCGGAAGGAGAATCCCGTGAACGAGCTCAGCATCGACCAGCGCATCGCCGACCTCCCCGTCGCCGTGGACCTCACCGAGGATGCCGTGATGCTCGAGGTCGACCTCTCCGGCACCGCCGAGCAGATCTGGGCGCACCTCACCGATCCCGAGCTCCTGGCCACCTGGTCCCCGATCGTCCCCGAACGCGCACTGACCGAACCAGGGCCCGTGCTGAGCAGGGAGAACCCCGAGGACGACCCGGTCTCCGTGGACGTCCTCGCCACCGCCGGGGGCCATGCACTGACCCACCGCTGGGGCGACTCCGTGCTCGAGTGGCTGGTCGACGAAGCCCGGGTGACGCTGCTGATGAAGCTGGCCGATCCGCAGCACGCGCCGATCTACATCGCCGGCTGGCAGGTGTGCCTCGGAGTGCTCGACGCCCGCCTGGACGGCATCGACCAGGCCCGGATCGTGGGCATGGACGCTCTCGAGCACGGCTGGACCCAGCTGCGCGACCACTACGCCGAAGAGCTCGACCTGCCGGGACAGCCGACCGTCTGAGCTGGCGGATCGGCGGCCCCGCAGGCCTCCCGCACAGCGCGATCACGGGCGGGACGGGACGGGCTCAGCGCGCCTCGAGGTGCAGCTCCACCTCGACCTCGTCGCCCACCGCGACCTGCTCGGCGCGCTGCACCGCGACCTTCACCGGCACGAGGTATCCGCCGTGCCGCGGGAACAGCGAGGTCGTGAAGTCGGTGCCACCGATGCGCGCCGTCACGGGGAGGCAGCCCCAGCCGTAGGTGGCCTCGCGGGCGATGGAAGCGATCGCGTCAGCCTCCTCGTCGGGCACGCGCGCGAACACGAACGACGCAGGGCCGCGCCATTCGATCGTCGTCGCCGTGAAGAAGAGGTCCGAGCGTAGACCTCCTCATCCGAGCGCACCTCGGCCCCTGTCCCGACGTCCGACGACGGGACACGAGGCACGGGACCTTCGCCCCCACCGGCTGGCTCCCGTGCGCCTACCATGGAGGTATCGGCGATGGCTTCGTGTTCGGGGGCACCGTCGTCGGTCACCGAGAGCCCCCGGGCGCAGGAGGCTGTGATGCACGACGACGACCGCACCTCGGGAGCTCCCTTCCCCGTCGACCCGGCAGACCGCCCGCTCGGGGTCCTCGTCGGCTTCGACGGCTCCGACCAGTCGATCCAGGCCCTGCACTACGGGGCGCGGGCCGCCCAGCGCCTCGACTGCCATCTGACGGTGCTGAGCGCGTACACGGAATCGTCGATGATCTACACGAACCTCGCCTCCCTGCCCTCTCCCCCGGACGAAGCCGTCCGCGAGACGGCGGCGCAGGGCGTGCTCGACGCCGCACGGGAGGAGCTGCGCGGCTATCCCGGCGAGGTCGACTTCTGCACCGCGGAGGGCGACGCCGCCGGTGCGCTCGTGCACCAGTCCTCCCGAGCACAGCTCGCCGTCGTGGGCGCCCGCGGACGGGGCGGGTTCGTCGGCCGCCTCCTGGGCTCGGTGTCCTCGGCGCTGCCCGCCCACGCCCATTGCCCCACTGTCGTCGTCCCGCGCCAGTACGAGATCGGCGCCGGAGAAGGCGCCGCACGCTTCGCTCCCCTCGCCGATGACGCGCCCGTCGTGGCCGGGGTGGACCGCTCCGAGCGCAGCGATGTCGCGACGCTCCTCGCGGCCCAGGCGGCGCATCAGCGCGGCGCGCCCCTGCACCTGGTGATGACGATGCCGCCGCCGGAGTCGTGGGGCGTCTGGTACGCGGCGATGGTCCCCGAGCAGTCCGTCATCGACCAGCAGCTCGAGCAGCTCACGGACGAGCTGGAGGCCTTCGCGGAGCGTCTGCGCGGGCAGTTCCCGGGCCTGGTGGTCACCTGCGAGGCCGAGCTGGCCGACCCCGCCACGCAGCTGCTGGACCGCTCCGCCGGGGCCCAGCTGGTGGTCGTCGGCACCCGCGGGCACGGCCGGATCGCGAGCGCTCTGCTCGGATCGGTCTCGCGCTCCGTGCTGCAGCGCGCCGAGAGCCCCGTGATGGTGGTCCCGAACCTGGATCTCGAACATCTCGAGGACAGTTCTCTCCGGCCCCGCTGAGAAAGGGCAGAATAGGGGTCGTGACCTCCAGCCGATCTCCCCTGCGCCTGCTGCGCGGGGGCGTCGCCGCGACGCTGGCCACCCTGGTCGCGCTCGGCGGCCACCTGACGGGCGGCGGCGCGATGCCGTCCTGGCTCGGGATCGCGCTCCCCTGGTGGCTGTCCGTCGCGGCCTGCACGGTCCTGGCCGGCACCCGGTTCTCCCTGCCGCGGATGCTCACCGCCGTGCTGGCCAGCCAGGCCCTCTTCCACGGACTGTTCATGGCCGGCACCCCGGGTGATCCCTCCGTGCAGATGGTCGACCCTCCCGGGTCGCACCTCGGGCACGGCGCCCATCATGCAGGGGCTTCGGCCGCCGCCGCGGATCTCCCGCACGCCGCGCACGAGAGCTCGCAGGGGGTGGGTCTCGCGGCCGAGCACGCCCTGCACGGCAGCGGCGGCGATCTGCGGATGCTCCTGTGGCACGTGATCGCTGCGGTGGTCACAGCCCTGGTGCTGCATCGCGGCGAGTCGATGGTCATGGGGTCCTTCACCCTGGTGGCCCGCCTGCTCCGCGTCCTCACCCGGCATCGGGTGCCGTCGTCGGCCCCGGCCCTCGTGCTGCCCGCCCCCGCGCGAGTCCTCCGCGTCGCCGTCCCGGTGCGCCCGCGTCGGCGCGCCGTCCTCTCCCCCCAGCTGCGGCGCGGTCCGCCCCTGGTCCTGGCCGCCTGAGCCCTGCCGACGCCCCGCGTCGCCGCTCCGACGGCCCTTCGGTCGATCACCCGGCCCCGGCACCATCGCCCGGGTCGGTTCCCTGCGCTCCAGCCCGCCCACGCTCCGGCGTGCCCTCGCCCCGGCGAGCCCACGCCCGGCGAGCCCGCGGCCGCTCCGGCGCCCTTCCGAGAGGACCCCTCCATGTCTGACGCTTCCCGCTCTACCCGTACCACCCGCACCCCTGCCCGCGCTGCGGCCAGCTCTGCCGCACTGCCCCGTCGTGCGGCCCTCGTCTCCCTGCTCGTGCTCCCCCTGGCCGCCTGCGGTGCAGGGGCCGACGACGGCTCGGGTGCCTCCGACGAGGCCGCCTCGGACGGGGGCGGCGCCACGGACGGCGCCGCCGGCCCGGGATCCGGCACGATCTCAGTCACCGACCCCTGGGTGAAGGCCGCCGACGACGGCATGACCGCCGCCTTCGGCACCATCACCAACAGCACGGACGCCGACCTCGTGCTGACCGCGGTCACCACCCCCGCCACCGACATGGTGCAGCTGCACGAGACCACCTCCGACGGCTCCGGAGGGATGAGCATGCAGGAGAAGGAGGGCGGCTTCCCCCTGCCCGCCGGCGAGGACCTCGTGCTCGAGCCCGGCGGTGACCACATCATGCTCATGGACCTGCCCGAGCCCCTGCAGCCCGGCGACACGCTCGAGCTGACCCTGGTGTTCTCCGAGGGCACCGAGCAGGCGTTCACCGCGACCGTCAAGGACTTCACCGGGGCCCAGGAGCACTACGCGCCCGGCGAGGACGACGAGGACATGTCGGGCATGGCCTCCGACGGCGGCGGCGAGCACGAGGGGCACAAGTGACCTCCGCGCCGCGGGGTCCCGCGCGCCCGGGCCGACGGCAGCTCCTGCGCGCGGGCACTGCCGGCGCCGGGGTGCTCGGGGTCGGCGCGGCCGCGATCGGTCTGGACCGAGTCGTGCGGACTGATCCGACGGGGAGTGCGTCGGCCGGATCGGAGGCGTCGGCCGGAGCTGCTCCGCAGGGTGGCGTCACCGTGCCGTTCCACGGCGCCCACCAGGCGGGGGTGGAGACCCCCGCGCCCGCCTCGGCGACCTATCTCGCCCTCGACCTGCACGACGAGGTGGACCGGGAGGGCATCCTGCGGCTGCTGCACCTGCTGACGGACGACGCCGCCCGCCTCACCCAGGGTCGCGCCGCCCTCGCCGACACCGAACCGGAGCTGGCCGCCGAGCCTGCCTCGCTGACCGTCACGGTGGGCTTCGGTCCGCGGCTGCTGGAGCGGGCTCAGAGGGAGGTGCCCAGCTGGCTCGCCCCGCTGCCGGCCTTCGAGATCGACGAGCTCGAGGAGCAGTTCACCGGCGGTGACCTGCTGCTGCAGATCGCCGCCGAGGATCCGCTGACCGTGTCCCATGCGGCGCGGATGCTGCTCAAGGACGCCCGTTCCTTCACCCGGGTGCGCTGGGTGCAGCGAGGGTTCCGCCGTTCCCCGGGCATCCAGGCCCCGGGCACCACGATGCGGAACCTGTTCGGGCAGGTCGACGGCAGCGCGAACCCGCAGCTGGGCAGCGAGCACTTCGCCAAGGTGGTGTGGATCGGCGAAGGCCCCTTCGCCGGCGGCACCTCGATGGTGATCCGCCGGATCCGGATGGACATGGACCGCTGGGACGAGGCCGATCGCTCCGCTCGCGAGCAGTCCACCGGCACCCGGCTGGACGACGGGGCACCGCTGAGCGGCGGCACCGAGTTCTCGCACGCCGACTTCGAGAAGGTCTCCGAGAACGGCTTCGCCGTGATCCCCGAGTTCGCCCACATGCGTCGTGCCCGCGGGGTCGACGACGGCGAGCATCAGGAGATCTACCGCCGGCCGTACAACTACGACGTGGCCCCGCCGGCGGGATCCACGGCGATCTCGGAATCGGGGCAGCTGTTCGTCGCGTTCCAGGCGGACCTGGCCGGGCAGTTCCTCCCGATCCAGCAGCGCCTGGCCGAGCTGGACCTGCTCAACGAGTGGACCACTCCCATCGGCTCGGCCGTGTTCGCGATCCCGCCGGGCTGCACCGAGGGCGAGTACCTGGGGCAGTCCGTGCTCGAGTAGCCGACCCCCGGCTGCCGGTCCCCCGCCGGATCGCAGACGCCAGTGCGCGCTGGGCTTCCCCGCACGGAAGCGCAGCGCGCACTGGCGTCGCTGCTGCGCGCGGCGGGTGCGGACGGTGGCAACCGGTGGCGCACCGCTGACGCCCCGTCGGCCTGCTCGTATGCTGGTCCGACGCCGCGCGCTCACGCCTCGGTGCTCGACGGAGCGCAGGCGACCCATCCGAACCGCAGGAGACAGCCATGCCTCGCTTCAACATTTCCGCCGACGACGCCCAGGGCCCCCTGGTCGTCGGGATCGACATCGGCTCCGGCGGCACCCGCGCCGCCGTGTACGACGTCAGCGGACGCGAGGTCGGCACGCGCCACCACAAGGAGGCGCACTCCTTCACCGTCGCCGACGACGGCACCAGCACGATCGACGCCGACCAGGTCGTCCAGGAGATCCGCGACGCGCTGGCCGTGGTGCTCGACGGCGACCTGCCCGGCGAGGTGCGCGGCATCGGCTTCGACACCTTCGCCTCCTCGCTGGTCGCGGTCGACTCCGCCGGCAGCGCCATCACCCCCTGCATCACCTACGCGGACACCCGCTGCCACGCCCAGGTCGACGCCCTCGCCACGACGCTCGACGTCCAGGACCTGCACGAGCGCACCGGGGCCCGCCTCCACTCCTCGTACACCGCGCCCCGCCTGACCTGGCTGCGCGAGGCCCACCCCGAAGTGTTCGCCCGCACGAAGCGCTTCATGGCGCTCGGCGAGTACGTCGCGTTCAAGCTGCTGGGCACCCCGGCGCTCGGCACGGCGTCGGCCGCCTGGTCGGGCATGATCGACCGCCGCACCGGCGAATACCTCCCCGAGCTGCTCGAGG